>PLDF01000306.1 GCA_003135055.1 Bryobacterales bacterium
GCGGGCGGCTTCGTTCAAACGCCGTAGCGTTTACGAGCCCCCGCTGGGACGCCTCGATGGCGAGTTCCTCGAAAGTGGCTTATCGGAAACTTGCAGCTCCCCGCACCAGCATCTGGCCGTGTAACGCATGTTCGGGCCGATAGCGGCAGGCTGGGCCCAGTGGGCGCCCCCAATCGGCCGCAGGTTTGCCAACCTGTCGGCATGGCCCTGCGGGCCAGCCGCGGACCAGGGGGTCCGCCCTACTTTGGCTGGGTTTTCGACCGTGCCCCACAAAGGTTCAGCGGGTCAGTTCGTAGACCACGAACCCCGCGTCTTGAAAAATGGGCGCCTGCGGCAGGCGGTCCTTCGGCGGCAGCACTACGTAGCGGATTCCCAACGCTTCGTATTCCGGCATATCCGCGGCATGGAAGCCCTGCATGGTCTGCTGCCAACGAGACCACCACTCGGTAGCGAAATCCTTCCGGTAATTGACTTGTCCCCAGGGAACAGATTGCCGCGACTGTGAGCGCGGGGCCGGCCGACAAGCCGAGCGCCGCCGCCATCAGATAGAGTCCCCAGATGTCCAACGCGCGCGTCGCAATCTGCTGGAATTCCGGCACGCTTTGGAAACTCCGCCCGCCGATGCCGCGCAGAAACAGCGCCGCTTCGTCGTAGAGCGTGAAGGCCACGTGCGGATGCTGCACCACGATGTCGTTACGCAACGCCTGCGCGTCGAACTGGTGTTCCAGAATCGGCGCGTAGATTTGCGAATCCTGCTGCAGCCAGGTGTGGCCGGGAAACTGGAAATAGGTCAGCAACGCAAGCGCGGCAATGGCGGCGGCTGGCTTCATCGCGCCGGTGGCCGCGGCTGACCTGATTGCGGCGGTGGCGGCTAACGTCATTGCGGCGGTGGCCGCAAGCGGGCTCATTGCGCCGGCGTCTTGTCTAACTGCTGCTTTACCCAGACACGGCGGGGATTGAGATCGAGCGACTTCTGGAACGCCTGCCGCGCTTCGGCGTTCTTGTTCTCTTTACGCAAGCTCAATCCCAGCCAGAGGTAAGATTCGGCGCGCTTGGGATCAAGCTCGATGGACTTGCGGAAATCGGCGATGGCCAGCTCGAAACCGCCGCCCAGCGCCGCGGGCAGATAGTAATCGCCTACGCCGCGCGCTTCGTAAGCCACCGCCAGCTTGGGGTCTTTCTCCATGGCTTTCTGGATCGCGTCCTTGGACTTCCTCCCGTAGCTCAGGCTGGCCAGCAAATTGGCGGGAATCACCTGGCCGTAGAGCGTACCGAGCGCCACGTAATACGCCGCCACGTCGGGCTTCAAGGCCACGGCGCGCTCGGCGGGCTTGATGCCGCGCTCGGCGGCGTCTTCGGCCAGTTTCTTGTCCTTCACTTCCAAAGCGACTTCGGCCAGATAAGAGGCCGCCACGGCCGCGCGGAATTGCGCATCGGCGTCGTTCGGAGCTTTATCGGCCGCGGCTGCGGAATCGGCTGCGAGCTTTTCGAGGGCCGGGCGATCCTGCAAGTCGCGCGCGGTTTCGAGCGCCGGGTTGGCGGCGGCGAAAAAGGCAGCCATGACGAGTACTGGAATCATACGTTCGCTTCCGTCCTATTACAGAGCGGCAATTCGCCGGTGCACGAATAGAAAATACAGGCCCACCACCATCAATACCACGCCATTCACGGCTAGCACGACAGGCGCCGTATACATGGGGACGAGCCAACCGGTCAGCAGGTTTCCGAAAGGCATGCCGCCGCGGAATGCGAAATTGTATACGCTCATCACCCGCCCGCGCATTTCATTGGTGACAATCAGCTGCACCAGCGAATTGACCATGGTGAAGACTCCGATCAGCGCGGCGCCGGAGAGAAACAGCATCAAGCCGCTTACCGGCACGGAAGGCGACATCGCGAACCCCGCGATGCCGGCCCCCAGACAAATCAGCAAGCCGAGCGCCAGGCGGCCTTTCCGGCGGATATTGCCGAAAGCGGCCACGCTCAACGATCCGGTGATGGACCCCAAGCCGGAGCAGACCAGGAAGATGGTGTAGACGGAAGGGTCGCCGTGGAACCGCTTTACGAAGACCGGCAGGAAGGTCATCATGGGGATTCCCAGCGCGGTCATGCAAAAAGCCAGCGCCATCAACGCCTGCATCCCCTCGCGGCGGCGGATGTAGCTGATACCCTGCTTCATGCTGGTCAAAATCGAATCGGTGGTTTTCTCGGGCGAGAAGCGCGTCTTAACCATGAACAAAGTAATCACGGGCGCGAGGAACGAAAGCGCGTTCAATCCGAAGCACCCGGCGTTGCCCAGGTGGGCCATGGCCAGTCCCCCAAGTGTCGGGCCGATGATGCGCGCCGTATTGAACTGGATCGAATTGAGGGCGATGGCGTTGGGCATGTCCTCTTTCTTCACCAGCGTGGGGATAAGAGCCGAATAGGCCGGGCCGCCGAAGGCCTGCCCGAGCCCGGAAATGAACGATAGCAGCAGCACATGCCAGACGTGCACGGTCTGGGTAAAAACCAGTACGGTGAGGATGGACGCATCCGCCATCTGTATATATTGGGAGACCAGCAGGACGTGCCGGCGGTCGAAGCGGTCGGCCATGACGCCGCCAACCAGAGAGAACAGGAAGATGGGAATGCTGCCGAGGAAGGCGTCGAGTCCTAACATGAAGGCGGAGTTATGGCTGAGACCGTAGACCAGCCACGCCTGCGCCATAATCTGCATCCAGCTGCCGATGCTGGAAGTGCAGGCGCCGATCCACATCAGGCGAAAATCGCGATATTGGAATGCCTTGAAGACGCGGTTGAGCACAGTGGAGATTTACGGAGCTACGAACGAATTTTAGCAGGGTAGGGGTAGCGTGCGTTTCGACGTGGGACGGGCCTGTAGAACAGAATGGTTAAGGCCGAGCGCTCGGAGCGGCTCGGGACACCGCAGGCCATGGGCCCGCGCCACCGGCTAAGTCTTCTTGAAGAGCCGGTCAAACGCGCTGCGCGCATCGTCCGCATTTCGCGGCGCCGGCGGTCCGGACGGCTGGGGCGGCGCGGCATGTCCGTTGCTCGATACGCCGTCGCGGGCAATGGTCACCCGGGGCGCAAACAACGCGCACTGGTTGGCCTTGTCCTTCAGCGCAATTCTCACCGGAATGGGCTTCAGGCACTGGAACCGCGTGGAGGACTCAAAGTGCGTGCACTGTTTGCAGCAATGCAGCTCGGCGTTACATTTGGGGCAAGCGCCGGTGAAGTCTATGCCGGGAGGCAGCGTGGTGGCGCAATTGAAACATCTCGCCGCGGCCACATGCTGCACCAGGCGCGGCAGCCGCGGACCGGTTATATCGATCGGCGGGCGCGGCCCTTGCGGCTTCGGCCCGTCACGGAAGGGCCTCGAGTCGCGGTCCGTATCCTGGTAGCCATGTTGCCTATACTTGCGGTCGCTGTCCATGAGGGAAATTGCTCCGTTATCAGCAGGACGTCAACGCTTGGTAATTGGACCCCTGGCGCCTAAGAGGTTTGACGTTAGGGGGGTTCAAAGAGGTTCCGCGGGATTCCGGAAACGAGCCCGGAACATTGGGACCCGCGACTGCTTCCTCTACCTATGTACCACGTATCGCGCCCAATTGCACGCGCTACCCGGCGCGCCCGGCGCGAATTCTTATCCTATCGAGCTCCACTTGAGCAGACTGGTGCATGGTCTGGTCAGCGGATCGTCAAAATGATTCGGGCTCACTCGCAGCGCATAACCCACGCGTCCGGTTCGATCGGGAACGATGTCTTTTCCGAAAACCGCCACGTGGCCGGTCTGTTCCATTGCCGGCAGCACCATCACTTCGGTCTCTTCCAGGTAGCCATTGCTGTCCACGCGGCCCATCACAACCTCAACGCGAACGTCGTCCGGCGTCAGGCCCGCCAGGTCGATGGCCGCGCGCACCGGCACCGGCTTGCCGCTGGTCACCGAACCCGAGCCCGCCGCCCCCGGCGCCGATTCCACAAATTTGACGCGGTCCCAAAGCTCGCGTACCCGCCCGTTCCAACGCGCCTTATCGCGAACCAGCTTGAAATCCGCGTCGTGCGCGCGCAGGTGCTGGATGTGCGCCGGCTCGTACAACTGCGTCATGTATTCGCGCACCATGCGGCGGGCGTCGAAGGTGGGGCTGATGTAAGCCAGCGATTGCTTCACGCGCCGCATCCACTCGCGCGGCGTCTGCTCGCGCTGCTCGTAGAACATCGGCACAATTTCGTTTTCCAGCAGGTAATAAATCGCGCTGGCGTGCAGCGCATCCTGATCGTCCGAATACGGCTCGCGGTCGCCGATGGCCCAACCGCCCGAGCGCTCGTAAGCCTCGTCGAACCAGCCGTCGAGGATGCTGAGATTCAGCACGCCGTTGATGGCCGCCTTCATGCCGCTGGTGCCGCACGCCTCTTCGCCGCGCCGCGGATTGTTGAGCCACAGATCCACGCCCTGCACCATTTCCCGGCCGACCTTCATGTCGTAGTCTTCGAGAAACACCACGTGCTTCCAAAGCTCGGGGTCGCGCGAAAGCTGCACAATCTCGCGAATGAAGCTCTTGCCCGGCTGATCCTTCGGATGCGCCTTGCCGGCGATCACGATCTGCACCGGCATGTCCTTGTGCAACAGGAGGCGTTTGAGCCGCTCTACGTCCCGGAATAACAGCGTGGCGCGCTTATATGTGGCAAATCGCCGCGCGAAACCGATGGTGAAGGCGTTGGGGTCGAGCACTTCTCCGGCGCGCCGGACCTCGGGGGCCGAAGCCTGCCGCCGCACGGCCGACTGATGCTGCCGCGACCGCACGAAATTCACCAGCCGGCGCTTGCGCCGCCGGTGCACTTCGAGCAGCTCTTCGTCGGGAATTTCGCGCACCTGCTCCCAAATCGACGAATCGTTGAAGCGCTCGCGCCAATCGGGCTCGATGTATTGATCGTAGAGCGCCGCCAGATCGTCGTTAAGCCAACTGGGGCCATGCACGCCGTTGGTGACCGAAGTGATCGGCACTTCCCACACCGGCAGATTCGGCCACAGGTCGTGGAACATCTCCTGCGAAACCTGGCGGTGCAGCCGGCTCACGGCGTTGCGATACGAAGAAGTGTTCAGCGCCAGAACGGCCATGGAAAACCGCTCGTCGCGGTTCTCCGGGTCGCGGCGGCCCACCGCCATCAACTGCTGAAAATCGATTCCGGTTTCGGCGCAGTATCCCGAAAAATAGTGATACATCAAGCCGGGGTCGAACAGATCGATTCCGGCCGGCACCGGCGTGTGCGTGGTGAAAACGTTGCTCGACCGCGCCGCTTGCACCGCCTCGTCGAAGCTAAGCTGGTCGTCGCGCATCGAGAGCCGCACCTGCTCCAAAGACAGAAATGCCGAGTGGCCCTCGTTCATGTGGAAGACGGTGGGCTTAAACCCCATCGCGTTGAGCACGCGCATGCCGCCGATGCCAAGCACAATCTCCTGGCGGATGCGCTTATCGATATCGCCGCCGTACAGCGAATCGGTAATATCGCGATCCTGCGGCAGCACATTCTCGGGGATGTTCGTATCCATCAGATACAGCGAGATCCGGCCGACTTCCAGCTTCCAGACCTGAATGTAGACGTCGCCCGAGGGCAGCCGCACGGTAACCTTGAGATCCTGGCCGCTCGAGTCCTTCACCGGCGCCAGCGGCAGCGTGTAAAAGTCGTTCAGCGGGTAGCGCTCCTGCTGCCACCCGTCGGGATTCAGGAACTGCCGGAAGTACCCCTGTTGATAGAGCAGTCCCAAACCGATCAGCGGGTAATCCTGATCGCTCGAAGATTTCAAATGATCGCCCGAAAGCACGCCCAGGCCGCCCGAGTATACCGGCAGGCATTCGGTGAGACCGTACTCCGCCGAAAAGTACGCGATAAGCTTGCCATCCGGCTGCGGCGAACTCTTGCGCGTTCGCGAGTCGTACGTGTCGCACGCCGTGTTGTAGAGCGCCATGTATCGCGGATCGGCGGCGGCGCGTTGCAGCGCCAATTGCGAAACCCGTCCCAGCATCAGCACGGGATTGTATCCGCACTCCTGCCAAAGCGCCAGATCAAGCCGGCGGAACACCGAACGGATCTTCGGTTCCCAGCTCCATAGGATGTTATACGCCAGCTCCGTCATGCGTGACAGCGACGAGGGCAAAGCGGGACGAACCAAAAATTCCCGAATGGGCTGAATGTGAAACGGCATACGAAAGGAAACTCCCTACACCATACCAGATCGGTGGATTCGCGCTGAAGACTAGAGTACTGGGGCAGTTTACCGCCTGGCCGAAAGGGAGGCTGGCGTTTCGACCCCCGGAGCGCCCGCCCCCACTGACGCCGTTGTTCATAAGGCGAGGAAACTTGAGGGCGTTGCCGAAGGGAGTGAGCGGAAGGTCGAGGCTGTCAATTTTAACGCGGAGGCGCGGAGAGGCGGAGGAACGCGGAGCTTTTAGGACGTCCGGATTCCGGTGAAAGGGTCGGGCGATTCGTAGTCCAGGCGATTATCGAGGGCACGGAGGCAGGAGGAAGCGGAGAAATCAAAGCAAGGACTACCGCGACAGCGTCGCTGAAAATACGGGGATTGCATGTGAGTTTGCAGAGAGCACCGGCGCCGGGGGTCGTCGTCGTTCATAGAGCGAGGAAACTTGAGGCGGATCGTGGCGCGCACTCCTGCGCGCAGCGTTCACACTCGTGTCGCGCTTCGGTCTTCGCGCGAGCTTGGCGACCGAAAACCACCGCGCGGAATCAACCAGTTGCTGCGAGTTTCCAGAGAGCCTGCGCTTCCGCGAAATCCTTCCGGCCACACCGCGACAACGCTGTCGACAGGCCGGGAGGCCTGTCGCACTTCGGCTTATTTCGCAACTTCAAGCACCAGCACGGAATCGATCGGGTCGGTTGCCTTATCCGGCAGCGCAACTGTGACATGGCCGCTCTGCTGCTGCACTTTCAACGATCTGTGCGAGGCGTCGGCGAGCATGTAGGCCTTAGTCACTTTGTTACTCTCCTTGGGAAGCTCGAACGACTTCCCAGGCCATTGGAACAAGTGAATGTAGAGCTTGCCGGGCCTGGTGGTGCATCGCCACGCTGTGGCCGCAACGAAGACGGGCTTGCCGCTTTTGTCCAGTTTGGTACTATCGGCGGCGCCCAGCTCTTCGCCGAACGGCGTGACGCCCGCGCCATAGACCGATTCGCCGTTCACCTTGAGCCAGCGCCCCACCGCGCGCAGATTATCCTGGCTGGCCTGCGGAATCACGCCTTCCGACGTCGGGCCCACGTTCAACAGATAGTTGCCGCCCTTGCTGGCGATATCCACCAGCTTGAAGGCGATATCGGCGGGCGATTTCCAGTCGGTATCGTCCTTCTTAAAGCCCCAGGTGTGGTTCATGGTGGCGGGAACTTCCCAATCGCCCTCCACCACCGTATTGGGAATGGCGTTGTCGCCCATGGAGCGGTAGTCGCCGGCCGCTCCCAGGCGCCCATCGATCAGCGTGGCGGGCTGCAGGCTGTGGACGATGTCGATGAAGCGCTGCCCGCGGTCGCCGCTCATCATGCGCGGCGTATCGAACCAGATCAGGCAGATGGGGCCGTAATTGGTGAGCAGCTCCTTAACCTGCGGCTCGGCTTTGCCGCGGAGATATTGGTCGAAATCCTTTTTATCGTCGGGTCCGAAGTCCCAGGTGTTGCCGGCGCCGTTGGGTTCGTGCCAATCCTGCGCTTGCGAGTAGTAGAAGCCGAACCGGATGCCGTGGCGGGCGCAGGCGGCGGCGAGCTCCTTGAGCGGGTCGCGATGCCAGGGCGTGGCGTCGTAGACGTTGTAAGGGCTTACCAGCGAATGGTACATGGCGAAGCCGTCGTGGTGCTTGCTGGTGATGACGAGATACTTCATGCCGGCGTCTTGCGCCATTTGCACCCAGGCATCGGCGTCGAACTTGACGGGGTTGAACTGTTTGGCGAGCTCGGCGTACTCGACGGCGGGGATTTTGGCGCGGTTCATGATCCATTCGCCGATGCCGGCGATCGGCTGGCCCTTCCATTCGCCGGCGGGAATCGCGTAGAGGCCCCAGTGGATGAAGAGGCCGAATTTGGCCTCGCGGAACCATTGCATCTTGGCGTCCTGGGAAGTGGGAGCGGGGGCGGGGGATTGCGCCAGGGCTGGTGGGGCCATGGCCAACGGGACCATAGCCAATGGCATCATGGCCAACGGCGCGCGGAGCCTGGCGGCGTAAATCGCTACCGCAAAAGTATGGGCAAATTCGGTTTTCACGTGCGTACCTCGTCGATTCCTTATTGGCGCACAACCCGCGGGAAATTTCAATGTTTGGCAAGCATGTTTGGCGAAGCATGGCGGGCCGATCGCGTTGCCCGCTGCCGTAGATGCGAATAATCGTGCTGTGCCAATATTCATCATCATGTTGGACGAGTGGGGTAGCTCGGAACTGGCGGAGATCGAGCCGACGGTAGCTGGCAGGGCGCCGATCCGTGAAGCGAGTCGCGGCTGAAACGCTGAAGAAGTCTCCGGCGACCGGGCGAAAACAGTAGCTATGTGGGGCAGGTTGGCAAAACCTGCGCGGCGGTTGGTAACCGCCGCTCTCCCGGGATTCGGAGAGACTCACCCACCGTGATAAGATGACTCGGGATCGAAGCCCTCACACGCATTACTCCCTGAGCCTCAGATGGAACCTCCGGCAGGTACGAAGCGCTTTCGGGTCGCGTTGTCCTTTCCGGGAGAGTGCCGGGGGCGCGTCGAGAAGATTGCGGAAGCGCTTGCGGACAAGCTTGGGCGAGAGAAGGTGCTTTACGATAAGTGGCATGCGGCTGAGTTCGCGCGGCCGGGCCTCAGCGTCTACCTTCCCGCTCTCTATCACAAGGAATCGGATCTTCTCGTTTTCCTTTTTTGCAAGCAATATCAGGAAAAGGAGTGGACCGGCCTCGAATGGCGCGCGGCTCTCGATCTACTCAAAAAGAAACAATACGCCCGGCTGATGTTCCTTCTGGTTGACGACATCGACATCGCCGAGATCCCCGGCCTTTACTCAACCGATGGCTCTCTGGATATTCGCGAGATGGCGGATGCGGATGTTGCGGGCGCGATCTTGGAGCGGGTTGGGGCAAAGGACAGACCGGGAGGTCTGTCCCACAGTTTCACTTCGAAACTTCCTGTGGTGAATCCGCTGCTGATTGGGCGCGAGGAAGAGATTGCGCTTCTTGATCGCGCTTGGGGCGATCCGGCTGTCAATCTTGTGCAGGTGATCGCTGCCGGCGGGACTGGCAAGACGGCTTTGGTCGACAAGTGGTTCCGCGGACATGTCGGTGAGGCGACTATTTTCGGCTGGTCCTTCTTTAGCCAGGGCTCTTCGGCCGATCGTCAGACTTCGTCCGACGCGTTCTTTGCCGACCTGATCAAATGGTTCCACATCGACGTTGCGGCGACGGATTCCGTTTACATCAAGGCCGAGGCCGTCGCTCGCCGCCTGCGCGAGGAGCGCGTGCTATTGCTGCTCGATGGCGTGGAGCCTCTGCAGGATGCGGGGGGCGCACTGCGCGACGCGGCATTGAAGGCTCTGCTGCAGGAACTGGCGACCGGGCATCGCGGTCTGGTGGTCTGTACCACCCGTGTTCGCATGGATATCCCCGAGGCCGCTCCGCTCGATCTTGATAACCTCACGCCGGAACAGGGCGGGAAGTATTTGCGCAGCTTGAAAGTGGAGGGAACGGACGCGGAGCTGCGGCAGGCTTCGCGGGAGTATTGGAATCATGCGCTGGCGTTGACGCTGCTCGGCACTTATTTGGTGGACTTCTGTGGGGCGGACGTTCGCCGCCGGGTGGAGATCGACGAGTTGATGGTGGAGGACGTGAAGCTCGGCGCGCATGCCCGCTGCGTTATCGCCGCTTATGACGGAATGTTCGCGGGCATGCCGGAACTCGACATTCTGCGCGCCCTGGGATACTTCGATCGCCCCGCTGAGCCGGCGGCGCTGAAGCTGGTGCGGCCGGCGATAGACTACCGGCGGTATCAGGCGGCGCTGAAGCGCCTGCATGGCGCCAGACTCATCCTGACCAAGAACCCGGCGCAACCGATCGATTGCCACCCGCTGGTTCGCGAATACTTCGCGGCGGGGACGACGCGCGAGGGGCATGCGCGGCTCTATGAGCACTATGCTAAGGAAGCGCCGCACCAGCCCGACACGCTGGCGGAGATGACGCCGCTCCTTTACGCCGTTTACCACGGCTGCAAGGCCGGGTTGCACCAGTCGGCGCTCGACGATGTTTACCGCAAGCGGATCCGGCGCGGCGCTGAGGCCTACTTGTTGCGCAAACTCGGTGGGTATGGAACCAACCTGTCGTTGCTTGCTCATTTCTTTGAAATTCCGTGGACTCAGCCTGTTGCGACCCTCGCAGCTCCCAGCCGCTCGTGGGTTATCGGCCGGGCCGGACTCGCCCTCCGCGCCGTAGGCCGTTTGGCAGATGCCGTGGAGCCGATGCGAGCGATCGCGGAAGCGGACACCATTTCGGGCGATTGGCGGAACGCCGCCTCCAGCTACAGCAACCTCAGCGAACTCCATTTAGCCCTCGGTAACATCCCCGAAGGGGTTGCCGCGGCCCGGCAAGCGGTCGATTTCGCCGACCGAAGCGGTAAGTCGTTTCCGAGGATGGCGATGCGTGCTGCCCTTGCGGACGCCCTTCATCAATGCGGCGATCGCGCCGAGGCTATGCGCCTGTTCGCGGAAGCCGATCGTTTTCGGCCGGAAGTCAAACCCGAATACCCAATCTTCTACTCGCTACGGAGCTACCAGTATTGCGATCTGCTCCTGGAAGAAGGCCAGACCGCGGAAGTCCTCCGCCGGGCCTCCGAGACCTTGCTCATCACGGAGAAGAACCAGTGGCTCCCCGACATCGCCTTTGACCACCTTGCGCTTGGCCGCGCCCTTGCCTCCGGCTCCGCCGAAGCCGCTCACCACCTGAACGCCGCTGTCGACTTCCTCCGCCGTTCGGAAATGCTAATCCACCTTCCACTCGCCCTTCTCGCCCGCGGCACGCCCCACGATCTCGACGAAGTCTTCCGCATCGCTACCCGCTCAGGCATGAGGCTCTACCTCGCCGACTACCACCTCGCCCGCGGCAATCTCGCGGAGGCCGAAGCGCTGATCAACGAAACCGGCTACCACCGCCGCGACCGGGAACTTGCCAGAGTACGACAGGCATCCTTGCCTGTCGCCGGCTCGGACCCTCTCGAAATCCCGCCGCCCGTGGCCAGCCCCGCGGAGCACCCATGAGCTTCCACTTCTTCATCTCGCGCGCCGGCGAAGACCGCGAGCGGGCCAAATGGATTGCCCGCGTGCTCGAAGCCGAGGGCCACACCACCACGCTGGAAGACGACGATTTCAAGCCGGGCCAAAACGTTCTCCATCAAATTAAGCTCGCTATGGACCGCGCCGACCACTTCATCGTCGTCCTCTCTCCGCACTACCTGGCCAAGCCGTTCCCGCTGAGCGAGCTCTACTCCGGCCTGGCCGAGGACCCGGTTGGGGAGCGGCGTCTGATCATCCCCGTGCGCGTCGCGCCGTGCGAAATTCCACGGCTGATCAAAGGGCTGATTTATGTCGATTTCGTCGGCCGCAGCGAATTGGAGTGCAAGCAAGCGCTGCTCGACGCCATCCGGCCGGAGCGGATCGCGGAGCAGGTGGTTTTCCCCGACGCCGACGCGGCGGCCTCCGCCGTTCGAACCTCGATTCAGAAGCTGCCCACCGCCGACCCTCACGTTTTCGGCCGCGACGCGCAGATCGAGTGGCTCGAACAGGCGTGGGGGAATCCGCAAACCAATTTCGTCCAGATTATCGCACCGGGCGGCGCGGGGAAAACGGCGCTCATGACGCGCTGGTATCGGCGGCATCTGGATGACGTCACCGTCTTCGGCTGGTCCTTCTATAGCCAGGGCACGAGCGAGAAGAGCCAGACCTCATCCGACCCCTTCTTCGCCGAAGCGCTCCGCTGGTTCGGCATTAACGTTCCGGCTACGGAGTCCATTTGGGCCAAGGTGGATCTGCTCGCGGCCCGGTTGCGACGGGATCGGGTGCTGCTGATTCTGGATGGCATCGAGCCGCTCCAGGACCCTTCGGGCAGCCTGCGCGATCTCGCGTTGAAGGCGCTGTTGCAGGAACTGGCGGCGCGGAATGCGGGAATGGTTCTGGCTACTACGCGCGTCCGGTTGATCGACGTTCCGGACGCGCTGGCGGACGAAGCGCCGCGTTCTGTTTCGCTCGATTTGGAGAATTTGGAACCTGCCGACGGCGCACGGTACCTGGCTCATCTGGGCGTGCTCGGGGCTGAGGAAGAGTTGCGGGCGGCTTCGGTGGCCTATGAGAATCACGCGCTCGCGCTTACTTTGCTCGGCACGTATCTGGTCACTTTCTGCGAGGCCAGAATCGAGCGGCGGGCGGACATTCGCGAGCTTCAGGTTGACGGAACCAAACCTGGGCGGCACGCTCGCAAGGTGATGGCGAGCTATGCGCGGATGTATGAGGGCAAAGCTGAACTCGATATTTTGCGCGGCTTGGGATACTTTGATCGTCCTGCGGAGCCCGAGGCGTTGAAGCTGGTGCTGCCGACGATGGAGGATCGGAAGTATCGGGCGGCGCTGAGGCGGCTGCGTGAGGCTCGGCTTATTCTGACGACGGACCCTGGGCAGCCGCTCGACTGTCATCCGCTTGTCCGGGAGCACTTCTCGGCGGAGGCGACGCAGGAGGGGCACGCGCGGCTATATGAGCATTACAAGAAGCAGGCGGTCCACCGGCCCGACACGCTGGAGGAGATGGCTCCGCTCTTCTACGCCGTTTATCATGGATGCAAGGCCGGCCAACACCAAGAGGCGCTCGACGATGTCTACCGTGATCGCATCCTCCGCGGCGAGGAGTTCTATTTGTCGAGGAGGCGTGGCGATTTCAGTACCGATCTCTCGTTGCTCGCCAACTTCTTTGTCACACCGTGGAGTCAGCCCGCCGCCACCAAGTCGCCGTCTGTTCAGTCGTGGGTGATCAGCTCTGCCGGGTTCGCCCTACGCGCCGTTGGCCGGTTGGCCGAAGCCGTCGAGCCCATTCGGACTGGAGCCGAGGCCGCCGTGGATCTTAGGGATTGGCAGAACGCAGTTATCTATTACAACAACCTCAGCGCCCTCGATCTCACTCTAGGCAGCATACCGGAAGCGATCGCAGCGGCCCGGCAAGCGGTTGAGTTCGCCAGCCGCAGTGGTGCCGACTTCCAAAGGATGGGCAGCCGCGTCACCCTCGCCAATGCCCTCCATCAATCGGGTGACGTCGCCGGGGCCATGCGTCTGTTCTCGGAAGCCGAGGGCATCAAGGTGGAATCCCAGCCCGAATGCTCAATCCTCTATTCGGTCCAGGGCTTTCGATACTGCGACCTTCTCCTCGGTCAAGGCCAGGACGCGGAAGTCATCCGCCGGGCTTCCCAAACCTTGCTCATTGCGCAGCGAAACAGCTGGCTGCTCGAAATCGGTCTCGACCACCTTTCCCTGGGGCGCGCCCACACCATGGGCTCCGCAGAAGCCGCTCACCACCTCGACCAAGCCGTCGATTTCCTCCGCCGTGCGGGGCGACTCGACATCCTTCCCCACGGCCTCCTCGCACGCGGTACGCCCGACGACCTCGACGAAGTCTTTCGCATCGCCACCCGCTCCGGCATGCGGCTCTTCCTCGCCGACTACCACCTCGCCCGCGGCGGTCTCGCGGAAGCAGAACGCCTGATCAACGAAACCGGCTACCATCGGCGCAATGGCGAGTTGGAGAAGCTGCGCCAGCGGCTGGCGGAATCGAGCGCGTAAGTGGACGACGATGTGGTCATTCGAGGCGGCGGGACGGGGGCGTCCCGCGCGGACCAGGGGGTCCGCCCCACTTTTGCTGAATGTGCCGCGCGATAGAATAGGGGTGTGATCCATCGGTATGTCCTTCACAATGACGCCATCTGCGATGCGGCCGATTTGACTCTGTCGCCGGGACAGGTCGGGCTGCTCGCCGGCTGGGGCGTCTTCACCACGATGCGCGTGGCCGATGGCGTCCTGTTCGCGTTTGAACGGCATTGGGCGCGGATGAAGCGCGATGCTACCGCGATGCATGTGCCGCTGCCGGAGGATTCCGAATCAGTGCGCCGCAAGCTGGTCGAGCTGGTCGAGGCCAATGGCGCTTTCAACTGTACGCTGCGGCTGGTGGTGGTGCGCAATGGCGGCGGCATGTGGGCGGGGCCGTCCAATGGGCGCGAGGGCGACGTGATCGCGTTGACGGCGACGTCGAAAGAGTGGGGCGAGGGCGCCAAGCTGGCTTACCAGGAGAATGGGCGCCATGCGGCGTGTCCGTTTGCGGGGACCAAGATACTTTCCTGGGCCATGAATCTGACGTGGCTGGAATCGGCGCAGTGGCGCGGCTTCGACGAAGTGATTCTGCTCAATGAGCGCGGCGAAGTGGCGGAGTGCACGTCGGCGAACATCTTTATCGCGAATGGCAATGAGGTCTGGACGCCGCCGCTGACGTCGGGATGTCTGCCGGGGATCACGCGCGAGCTGCTGCTGAGCGATGCGCGGGCGGCGGGCATCAACGTCAGCGCGAAGGCCTTCGCGCCGGCGGATTTGGAAGCGGCGGACGAGGTGTTTATCACTTCGACGACGCGCGAGCTACTGCCGGTGCTGCAGGTGGAAGGCAAGAGAGTCGGGCGTTGCGATAACGCGCGGCGGGCCCTGGCGGCGGTGTTTCGGGAGTATGTCCGGAACTATGTGGCGGAGCGGCGGGAAGCGCTGGCGCGCGGGTAGCGTGGCGTGCGCTGCATCGCGTCGCCTCCGCTGGGATACTACATGGTCGCGCGGGCAGAAAACGCGTTCACACGATTGTGAACGCGGCACGCAGGAGTGCGTGCGCCACGAACTGGCTGGCAGCAAATCAGACAAAGGCCTGGCCTGTCGGCATCGGACAAAGGCCTGGCTGGCGGCATAAAACGAAAGCGCCTCCCGGGTAAGGGGAGGCGCTTGAGCACGGATAGACTGCAGTTGGTCTAGAAGGTGAACCTGCCCGTCACCACAAGGATGCGTCCGGAAACCAGCGAGGCGCTCTGAAACGAACCGTAGGCGCTGGTGGTCGGCCCGACATCGCCGGTGGCGGTGCCCATCGTCGAACCCGCCGTAACCGAAGCTGACGGGTTCGAGAAGTTCGGGTGATTTAAAGTATTGTAGGCCTGGGCTCCGAATTCGAATGCGTACTTCTCTTTGACGAAGAACTTCTTGCTGAGCTGCGTATCGATATCGAAGTAGCCGGGGCCGCGGAAGACGCCCGGTCCGGTCTGACCGAAATTCGTCTGGACGGGCGTCGCAACTCCCGAGGTCGAATTGTACGTCATGAACTGGGTGGCGTTGAAGCACGGCGGAGTGGGGCTGCCCACAACCGCGGTGCAGTTCGTTTGGATGTTGGGGTCGATGACGGTGGCCAGGGGCGTCCCGCCGGTCCCTCCGCCGGAATTGATTTGTGCGTCGATCTTGCTGTCGGACGACGAGAAGGGGAAGCCCGTATAGTAATAGAACTTCATGCCGAACGTCCAGCCGCCCAGCACCGCCTTGACAATGGGGTTCGCGAACTTGTGAGGCTCGTTCCAGATAAGATCGCTGACGATGGTATTACGCGAGTCGTAGCTAGCGTTGCCGTAGCCAAAGCCCAGGTTGTACGGGTTATCGACCACGCTGAGGCCCAGAGCGTGCGACCACGTCCAGCCGATCTGGCCCTGGAAGCCCCACTTCATGGAGTGGCGGATCTGGACCGTCATGGCGTCGTAGTTGGAGTAGGCCTGCGTCAACACCTGGGTCACGGTCAGGAACCGGGGATCGGGTGCAGCCGTGGGCAGGCCCGCGAAGCTGGTTCCGTAATACTTGTTCGTACCGTTGGTCAGCAGAAGGTAGGCGTTGGCCCAGGTGTTGCTGAGCGGCTGATCGAAGCCATGGTTGCCGGTGTAGGTCACGGCCAGGACGTCGTGCGGATCGAGGGTGCGTTCGATTTCGGCGCTCCACTCGGTGGTCCGCGGCGGCGTGAAATTGTTGGGTGGCGAATAGTAGGCGGGCAGCGCGTAGGGAATCGGGGACAACGCCGCCACGATCTGGGTGTAATTGTAGCCCTTTGAGAATCCCGAGGTGAAGATGTTGTAGGCATCGTACGCCTGAGCGGCCGAGCTGTTGGCATCGCTCGGCAGTCCCACTTCACCGAATTTGACGGTCGGGCTGAATTTGCTGGGGGCATTGCCAAACACGTTGGCCGCCGTGCTCCCTGAGAACAGAGTGGCGAACAGTCCGACGCCGCCGCGAATCACGGTCTTCGAATCCAGCTTCCAGGCAAAACCGAAGCGCGGTTCGGGAACGATGGATACCAGGCTCTGGTATTCGGTATGCAAGCCGGTGGTGATGGTCTGGTTGTACGGAACGCTCGCTCCGCCCACGTAGCCGGGCGTGCCGAACTGGGTGTTCATGCGGGCGAAACAGTTATCCAGACAGGCCGGGTCGGCATCGTGCTCGATGCGGAAGCCCAGCGTGAGGGTGACGTTGCGGCGAACCTTCCATTCATCTTGCACGTAAGCGCCCAAGGAAGCCATCCGGATGTGGGCGGCTAAAATATCCGGGAAGCTTTGGGTGAAAGAGTCGCCCAAGCCCGTGGCGTTAATCTGGCCGGTCGTAAAATCGGTCAGATCGGAGAAGCTGTAGGTACCCTTGTAAGCGCCGCTGGCGATGCTGGTATCGGTAATCTTATCGAACCGGTAGTTGATGCCGCCCTTAATGGTGTGCTTGCCATGGATCCAGGTGAGATCGTCCACCAACTGCGCCTGGCCCACGTTGCGGCCGTTGGGGAAGCCGGCGCCGACGCTGGTCCAGCCGGCGTCGCCCACACTGATGGTTTCCGGCATCAGCGCGGTGGTCTTGGCGAAATCCGCCACGCCGAAAATCGCCGTGTACCAGGAGGCGGAAGCGATGAAGTTATTCACCAGGGTCGGTGAGATGACGAAGGTATACGTCAACTGGCCCTGATCGGAAGGCTGGTTGCTCTGCGAATTGAAAGCCGGGTTGATGAAGCTCGGGCCGGTGGCCTGGAGGCCCCAATCGTAGTTGTAGCGCAGGGCCAGCTTCTGTCTGTCGCTGATATTATAGTCGCCGCGAAGAGTGAACAAGCTCTCGGTGTTGGTCTCGCTGGCGTTTTCGGCGAAGGCGTAGGTGCAAGGCACGGTGGTCCCGAAGACCCCGCCGCCAGGGGCGGCGATGTTGGCGTTCCAGAAGGTGCCGGTGCCGCAGCCCAGGTGGCCGTTGGAATCCTGCAGGGGACCGCTGCCGTTGGTTTCCGGGACGGCGGTCTTGGCGCCGGCTGCGCCGTTCCAGAGCGCGAACGCGTCGTTATAGAGAGGCAAGGCAGCCGCGTCGACGTGCGCCAGGGCATAGGTTTGCATTTGCGGAGAAGGCATTTTCACAATGCCGGAAGTGGGGAGGGCGTAATCCAGGCTTTCGTAGTTAAAGAAGAAGAACAGCTTGTTCTTCTTGATGGGGCCGCCGAAGGAGCCGCCGTAGTTATGCGAATCGGAGCGCGGTTCCTGCAGGCCCACCCGGTTGTTGAAAAAATCGTTGGCGTTGAAGATCTTGTCGTTATAGTTGTGGAACAGGTTGCCGTGGAAGCCGTTGGTGCCAGTCTTCCCCACGTAGCTCACCTGCGCGCCGGACATGCGGCCGTAGTCGGCGCTGAAAGCGTTTACGACGACCGAAGCCTCGGCAACTTCGTTGGCCCCGAGAAGGTTATTGCTGGGGCCGGAGTTGTTGATGTTGAGGTAGGGGTCCATGTCGTCGGCGCCATTGAGGGTGAACAGGTTTGCGGCTCCGGGAATGCCGTTGGTGACGAAGGTGTCGGAACCCTTGCCTTGGATGACCCCGGGAACGGTATAAGCGATGGTGGTGATATCGCCGCCACCGGCCGGCAACACCATCACCTGCCGGGTAGTGAATCCGGACGCCTGGTTGGCATTTTCCGTCTGCAGGATGGCGGCCGTGGCCTGAACCTCGACCACTTGCTGCGCGCCTTGTACTTCCAGTTTGAGGTTGATGGCGCTTTCCTGACCCAACAGGAGCGTGAACTTTTCCGTTCTGGATTTCAAGCCGGGCGCTTCGGCGGTGACCACGTAATCGCCCGGCTGCATCAGCGAAAATCGATATTGGCCACTCGAATTGGCGACCGCCGAATGGCTCTCGTTCGTGTCGGCAAAGAGGGCGGTGACTTTCGCGCCGGGCACCACCGCGCCGCTGGCATCGGTTACCGTGCCGACGATGTCGCCGGTGGTCATGGTCTGAGTGAATGCGGCCGGCGCCCACAGCATGGTAAGCGCGGCGAAAAGGCAGGCTGTTGCAACGTGGCGAAGCCCGCGGCGTTTTGTATCCCTCATAAATTTTTGGACCCTCTAAAAACGGAAACTCCTCAGAGTATATCTGTTCCGTTAAGTTTGTTCTGGTATAGCAGACTTCATTCCCAAAAGCAAGGGTCTGGCCTGTAAATAATTGAAAACGAATGAATTGTAGGTCTGCGAAAAAGCTCGGTTCAACGTGCAAGAATGCCGCGATGCGGTGCGCGGCGACGCCTGGGGGCCGGGCTTCGGATTGGGCAGCGGCCAGCAAAAATCCGGGGGAACGCCTCCCCGGCAAGGGAGGCCCGCCAGACACTTGTTTTATAAACCTGAACTTGGCCCTAACTAACTACGATGACGCGGCCCGTCACCGCAGCGCCTTGTTCCGAACCGTAAATTGCTGGTGGGGCGGGGAAACATCGCCGGAGTTGGCGCGGGGCGAACCGGACGTAATCGCTGCCGTTGGGGATCGAGAAGTTCGGGTGATTAAGCGTCGCCGATGGTGTCGATGCCGTAGCCCGAATCGTCTTGCATGAAATCGGCCGCAGGCGGGCAGTTCGCGCCTGCAAGAGCGTGGACCGAGTAGCCGTATTCGACGCGATTGAAGGCGGCGCGCCGTGACGCGGCCGGGGTCGGGCTTCGGCTTGGCCGCAGTGAAGAAGAGGACGTGACGCCTGACAAGCATCGTAAAACAAAAGCGCCCCCCCGATCAGAGAGGCGCTTGAGATCATACGTCAGCGACCGAGCGGGAGCGAACTCTAGAACGTAAACGTGCCGGTGAAAACCGCCAAGCGTCCCGAAACCGAAGCGCCTTGGCCCGTACCGTAAATGCTGGTAGGGGGGCCCAGAGTGCTGGTAATTTCTCCGAAGGCGCCGGAGGTAATGGTTCCCGAGGGGTTGGCGAAGTTCGGGTGGTTGAGCACGTTATAAGCCTGCATCCCGAAGACAAACTTGTACTTCTCCTTGATGGCGAAGCTTCGCTGCAGCGTCGCGTCGAGATCGAAGTACCCGGGGCCGCGGAAACTGTTGGGTGAGGTGTTGCCCCAGTCGGTCTGGATCGGGCTCGCGATGCCTGAGCCGGGGTAAGTCGCAAAGTCGGTCTTTGGCATGCAAGGCGTGCCTATCGAGTTGCTTGAGTTGCAGTGCATGCCGAAGGCGGTCGGAACCACCAGATCCGCCAGCGGGGTGAGCACTCCCGAAGCGTTGACGTCGGTTGCGATCTTGCTGTCGCTCACGCTGAAGGGAGCGCCGCTGTAGATGTACGCCTTCAGACCCACCGTCCAGCCTTTGATCAACCCGTTCACAACCTTGCTCGATGTCTTGAAGGGCTGGTTCCACAGCAAATCGCCGGCTGCCTGAGACCGGTTGTCGAAGCCGAGACTGCCATAGCTGTTGCTGAGGTTGAACGGGTTTTCGTAGGCGATGGTGCCCAGAGCGTGGCTCCAGGTGTAATGGAACTGGGTCGATAACCCGTAGCTGAACGCGTGCCGGAATTGCAGCGTGAGGGAGTTGTAATTGCTGATGCCGTTCATGTAGTACTGCGTCGCCGTGACGAAACGCCCGTCGGGCGCCGCCGTGGGCAGTCCCCCGTACGGGCCCCCGTAATTCTTGGTGCTGGTCGCACTGGCGTACATATTGTCGTTGACGGTCTCTTGGATATCGTAGCCGTGGTTGGCCACATACGAGGCTGTGAGCATGTTGTGAGCCGTGAGCTCCTGCTGGATCTCGAAGCTCCACTCGAGGGTATGAGGGGCCAGAAATGTAGAAGGGAAGGAGGTGATGCTGGGAGTGCTGAACGTGGCCGGCTTTACCGCGTTCTGGATCTGCGCCAGGGTAAACCCGGAGTTAAACCCGCCCTCAAATGCGTTCGCCGAAAGCTGGGCAGTGTAGGCGGAGCTGGTGGGATCGGTAATCACTCCGACCGTTCCGAAGGTCAGCCCGGACGGAGCGAACTTGTTCGGCACCTGGTTGGCCAGCGTGCCGCCTATGCTGTCGAGGTAATTGGTGGAAAACAATCCGATACCTCCGCGGACGACGGTTTTGTTGTGCCCCATTGGGGGCATGTAGGCAAACCCGAAGCGAGGCTGCACGATGGGAGCTTCCGCGTTATAGAAGAGATTCGAGGTCTTCGTGAGGGTGGTGTTGTAGGGAACGCTGACGCCGCCCTGATAGCTGGGAGAATCGAACGGCACGTTGGTGAGCACAAAGCATTTTTCGACGCAGGTGGGGTTGAAGTCCTCTTCGACGCGCAACCCGAAGGTCAGCTTGAGATTCTTGGTGACGGCCCATTCGTCCGAGGCGTAGAAGTCGGCCGAAGGAAACCGGAAATGGAGCGCCCCGTAAAGCGGGAAAGACTGGGTGAAGCTGCTGAGGGCGTTTCCATTGACGCTGAGCGTGCCATTGGCGAAGTCCGACAAATCGCCCAGACTGTAGGCGCCCAGGAACGCTCCCGAGGCGATGCTGGTATAAGTGTACTGGTCGTAGCGGGCGTTCACGCCGGCCTTGATTGTGTGCTCGCCCTTGGTCCAGGAAAAGTCGTCGTTGATCTGGAAATGGCCGACGTTTCTGCCGTTGGGAAACGCTCCCGCGCCCACCGTGGCAAATCCGCCGCCGTTGGCGCCGCCTTCGCCGATGGCGATCGAATCCGGCATGAGCGCCTGCGTCTTGCTGAAATCCTGGACGCCGAACAGAGCGGTGTACCACAGGTACGAGGCGTTGAAGGTGTTGACGACCGTCGGACTGATGACCCAGGTATGCGAAAGGCTTCCCTGGGAGGAAGGCTGATGGCTGACGGAGTTATACAGCGGATTAATCGGGCTGGTACCGGTGGCCTGAACGCCCGTATCGTAGTAGAAGCGAAGCGAAAGTTTTTGACTGTTCGAAAGGTTAAAGTCAACCCGAACGGTATCATTCTGTTCGGTGTTGATTTCGGTATCGTTGACGCCGAAGGCCACAGCACAAGGGGTGTCCACGCCAAATATCCCGCCCGTTCCGGTGGGGGTCTTGTTGAAGGTGTTGATGCCGCATCCCAGGTGGTTGTTACTATCCTGCAACAGGCCGCCGCCGTTGGTCACCGGGACTGCACGGTTGATTCCGGGCGAGCCGGCAATCAGGCTGAAATAGTCCTTATACAGAGGGAGCTCGGCTGCGGCGACATGCGCCAGGGTGTATGTCTCAAGCTGGGGCGACGGAAGTGAAATCACGCCGGACGCTGGAAGAACGTAGCGCAGGTTTTCATTGTCGAAGAAGAAAAATATCTTGTTCTTCCAGACCGGTCCGCCGACGCGGCCTCCGAACTGGTGGGCATCCGACCTGCCTCTGGGGGTGCCTGAGGAGTTGCTAAAGAAGGAGTTTGCGTTGAGCTTTTCCCAGTTGAAGTTGTAGAAGAGATTTCCGTGAAACTGGTTGGTGCCGGACAAGCCGACCATGTTGACCTGCGCCCCAGCCATGCGCCCGTACTGAGGGCTATAGGCATTCATCACAATAGCCACTTCACCGACTGCGTTGGCGCCTAGCAGGTTGTTGCTGGCGCCCGAGTTGTTGATATTGTTGGCGGGGTCGTTCTGGTCCATTCCGTCGAGAGTATAGAGGATGCTCGCGCCCGGGATGCCGTTGGCGTTCATGTTGCTGGAGCCGCCGGTGACATTCACGCGAATGCCGGAAGCGGTCATGGCCAGCGTTGTCAGATCGCCGCCCGGCATGGGGAGATTGTCGACCTGAGCCTTGTTGAAGTTGGTCTCGATATTGGCGTTTTCCGTTTGCAGGATCGCCCCGGTCGCGGTCACTTCCACAATCGTCGACGTGCCCGCCGGACTCATCGTGATATTTGCTTCCTGTGCCTGGCCTACGAGCAGCGTGACCTTCAGAATATTCGACGCCAGCCCTTTGGCAGTGGCAGAGATTGCGTAATCGCCGGGCTTCATCAGCGGAAAGCGATACTGGCCCTCGCCGTTCGTCGTTTCCGTTCTTGATTCGCCCGATTCCGAGGACTTGATGGTCACTTTGGCGCCTGGAACAACGGCGCCGGAAGTGTCGCTCACCACACCGACAGCGTCGGCGGTCGTGATGGTCTGGCTAAACGCGGGCGGCGCCGTTAATAGGAACACCGGCGCTAGAAACAGTGCCGCGAAAAGAGTGATGCGTAAACGATTCATGGAACGGACTCCCCTAGTTAGAATGTCTTTCGCCACGGCCCTGCAAACAGGCAAGCCGGGATTTCCGATCAAAACGTATACAGCAAGCCGCCTCGACTGCGACCGATCGTTTTGACCGTGTACTCGATCGTAACTATCGCGCTCGGAACCGCAGCGCCGCCGGCGTCTTTTTTGACAGGGCCAGCGATATCGCCCGTGGTGAGCGTCTGACTGAATGCGGCCGGCGCACACAACACGGTAAGCGCGCCAAAAATGCAGGCTGTCGCGAAGGAGCGACGGCCGCCTACATTTTGTATCCCCCATAATCCTGACCCTCTAAAACGGAATTCCCTACCGATTTGCAAATATTCCGTTAAGTAATTTGTCTTGGTATAGCAGACTTCACGCCCGGAAGCAAGTGGAAAATCCGTAAACAATTGAAAGTACCTGGATTGTAGGCCGGAAAAATCGCTGTAAGGACAAGGGGGCGCACAGCTCCCGACGTGGCCGCAACAGCCATCGAGAAAACACCAAGAAGAATCGGCAGCGCCTCCCCGCTAAGAGAGGCGCCGCCGTTAGACAGTCGGCTTAGAAGCTGAACTTGGCCGTGACTTGGCCGTAACTACGATCACGCGGCCCGTCGCCAGGGCACCTTGTCCCGAACCGTAAATGCTGGTGGGCGGGGTAACATCGCCGGAGGTGGCGCCGGGCTGCCGGACGCAATCGCGGCCGTGGGGTTCGAGAAGTTCGGGTGGTTGAGCGTGTTGGCGAGACTGCCCGCCCAGCTCGAAGTTCATGCGCTCATGGATGAAGAACTTCTTCGATACCACGTTGTCGATATCGAAATAACCGGGGCCGCGGAACACGATCGGTCCGGTCTCGCCGAAATTCGTCCGGATGGGCGTGGCGACGCCCGAGGTCGAATTGGTTGATCTGCGCGCTGATCTTGGTATCCGGCGACGAGAACGGCGTTCCGCCGAAGATATACGCCTTGATGCCGAGATTCCAGCCGCCGGCAACCGCATTCAGATACGTGTTGGCGAACTTGGGCTCCTGCCAGACCAGTCCGGAAACTCTGGCGTGACGCCGGGCGAAGCTCTGGCAGCCGTAGCCGAATGCAAGGTCGTACGGATTGTAAATCGAACTAAGTCGCGGATGTGGGAACAGTCAGGTTAGGCCTGAACGCTCACTGCACGGCAAATGGAACGCTTGCCGCAACGTCTGCCCATTCGAGTTGCAGCGTTCCGGTTTTGCCGCCGGCGGCGTTCACCGAGAATTTCATGGTCTCAACGGAAACGGATGGATGGGCAGTCGTCATCGCTACGCGGCCGAGATCCTGCTCCTTATGGTAGACCTGCGCCGCGGCGCCTTTTTCCTTGCTGACAATGAGCTGCCACCCTTGCGGGTCTAACAGCACGAACAGCGTGTAGCGGCCCGGAGGCACGGCCAGACCGCCGATTTTGAGCGCGGCATTGGTATACAGCGTGGTGGGGCTGCCGGCGCCTGCGCGCCAGACGGTGTTGGGCTGCAGCAGGGCTCCCGCGCCGCCGAAAATGGTGCGTCCGTGGGCCGAAGCGGCTTGGTATTTCACCACGATGGTCTTGCCGCCGATGGTCGCCTCGGCCTCGGCGGGCGTTTTGGAGATGGGCTGCGCCAGCCCGAGAGAACCGGCGGCGACGGCCATGAAGGCGGAGATGATGGCTCGATTCATAGGTGAAAGGCTCTTGTATTCAGTATATGATCTTCGGCCGGGGCTGGGGCGGCCAATCCTGGCGTAGCGGCTGAGGATCGTCCGCCTGGTAGGACAGACCATCGTCTTTCGTGGTCTGTCATGCTTCGCCACAGTACAGCCGCCTGACAGACGANNAAAAACGATCGTCTGTCCCGCCACCGATGCAAAACGGCCGCGGACGCAACCTAATAAATCTTGATCCGGATATTACGCGCTTCCACCTTTTCACCGGCCTGAGTCACATGTAACTGGATGCCGATCAGCCCATCCAACTTACGATTGGTCTTGTCGTCGTCGATTAATGCGCTCATCACATGACCGTTGATCAGTTGTAATAACGTGTTGCCGCGCGCTATGACCTCCATGTCGTTCCAGTCTCCGCTGTGAATGAACTTCTTCAACTCGCTGCCGTCGCCTACGGACCCGGCCAACGCCGATTTCAGGCCGTCACCAACATAGGTAAGGTTTCCCCGGTTGGCAAGAAACCCCCGGCCGCGCTCCTCGTAGACCTGTCCGGTGTAACGCTCATCCGCATCGATATCGGCCTGGTAACCCTGCATTACCCATCGGGCAACGTCGGGCCGCTCGATGCTGCGGTATTGCACGCCGCTGTTCCCGCCCGCGCCGGTAAGGCGATACTGCAGTTTCAGGTCGAAATCGGCCGGCTTGCCGTCCCGCCAGATGCAGAAAATATTCTGCTTGGGCATGTGGCCGGGCCGCGTCTCCGCTACCATCGAGCCCTGCTCCACACGCCAGAAATCGGGATCGCAATCCCAGCCCTTGAGAGAGGCTCCGTCGAAGATTTGCCGGAATCCCGTCTCTTCGACAGGCTGCTGGACTTGGGCAATCAGTCCAATTGAAAAAAACGTGGCCGCACCGGCCGCCGCACAAATCAGCGCAGCCATTCGCATGGTCCCGCGGCCGCTTTCGTTATCCGTTCGCAACAGCATCTGCCCCTCCGCGCGCGGGCGCCCGCTCGGCGCTGCGCACTTTGACCCATTTCTTGTTTGCGGCCGAGTCCAGCACCGCATCGGTTACGTAGTCGGTTTGCAAAGCGTCGCGAAAAGTAGGCGAAGCGCTCTGCGTCTCGCCAAGCGCAGTCAGGAAGTCGGCCGCCTGGTGAATGAATGTGTGTTCGTACCCGATCTGCAGCCCCGGAACCCACCAGTGCTTCATGTATGGCTGGTCGCTATCGGTGACGTGGATGCTGCGCCATCCACGCAGGCGGCCTTCATCCCGGTGATCGAAGT
The DNA here is from genome assembly GCA_003135055.1 of Bryobacterales bacterium. GTDB lineage: Bacteria > Acidobacteriota > Terriglobia > Bryobacterales > Bryobacteraceae > PALSA-243. The sequence goes on from PLDF01000306.1 coordinate 25,524, forward strand.
ATTGCAGCCGGTGCAGATCGTGCAGGTCCCAGGCGATGGAGGCATGCTCGCCGTTGATTTCGAGAGTGTACAGCGCCTTATGGCCACGCGCGTAACGGGTCGCCTCAAAAGTCGCCAGAGAACCGTTGTGGAAGCGCGCCAGAAACGCGCTGGCATCGTCGATGCCCACCGGCTCCACTTTTCCGGTGAGGTTGTGTTTCCGCTGTTTGACGAACGTTTCGGTCATCGCGGAGACTTCGTCGATGCCACCGTTCAGCCACATGGCGGTGTCGATGCAGTGCGCCAGCAAGTCGCCGGTGACGCCGCTGCCGGCCACGTTCACGTCCAGGCGCCACAGCCCCTCGCCGCCCTGCGGCAGGTCGGTCGCGATGGTCCAATCCTGCAGAAATTTGGCCCGGTAGTGATAGATTTTCCCCAGGCGCCCTTCATCGATCAACTGCCTGGCCAGCGTCACCGCCGGCACGCGCCGGTAGTTATACCAGACCATATTCGGCACGCCCGCGGCCTCTATAGCCTTAGTCATGGCCTCGGCTTCGGCGCCGTTGCGTCCCAGCGGCTTCTCGCACATTACCATCTTGCCCGCCCGCGCGGCCGCGATAGCGATCTGGGCGTGCGTATCGTTGGGGCTGGCGATGTCGATCAGATCGATCTCGGGCGAATCGACCAGCCTTCGCCAATCGGTTTCCACCGACGCATAGCCCCACTTCTCCGCGAAGGCCTGCGCGCGCGCCGGATTGCGAGCGCAGACCGTTTTCAGGATGGGTTGGTAGGGAACGTCGAAGAAATGATTCACTTGGGCGAAGGCATTGGAATGGGTGCGTCCCATGAACCCATAGCCGACCATACCGATGTTGAGCTTTTTCATTTCCGTTTATCAGCCAGGCCTCAAGTACGACCGGGCGCCCGGAGCGGCAGTGGCGCGGGCCCTTGGCCTGCGCGTCCCCACCCATGCGCGTTGCGTACCGCGATCATCGCTCGCAGAACGTCCTGCCAAGTCTTCGGATCGAGCATAACCGAATTCGGAAACATGCAGCCGTCCCAACAGATATGCTGGAACGCCCGCGTTGGCTGCCCGTCGCCGCCTCGCATCCATGCGCCGGCATCGCGGACAATATCGAGCTTTCCGTTCCGATCCGCAGGCTGGCAGTGACGGCCAGTCTTGTCGTGCGAACCGGCCCCCTTGACCGTGCCGTCGTTCTGTGCCACGTGGAAATCGATCGTCCATGGCCGTAGCGCGCCGGCCATTTTGCGATACGCGGCCGCGAGCGACTCTGAATCGGCCCAATCGAAATCGTCCGGCAGCAAGCGGTCTTCCGGCGCGTTGTATCCCATGGTGAACAACATGGTGTGGGCCATATCGGCCTGGAAGCCGAGCGTCTGCGGGCGCCCCACCATCTCCAGCAACTGCACGTTGCGCCGCCAACTATGCATGCCGGCCCAGCAGATTTCTCCCTCGGCGGCCAGACGCTCTCCAAAGCCTTCCGCAACCGAGCAGGCTTCGCGGAAAGTCTTGGCAATCCGTTTGGTGTTGGTCTCGGGATCTTTCGCCCATTCGGCCGCGCTCGCCGCCGAATCAATGCGGATTATGCCGTAAGGGCGAATCTTCAGATCGCGCAGCTTCCGGCCGATATGGCATGCCTTCTTGACCTGCGTCAAGAAACGGCTGCATTCCTCGTCATTGCCCATAGCGGAGCCGCCGCCGGTTGCGGGCCATACGGGCGACACCAGCGAACCCACGCGGAGCCCTTTGGCGGCAATATCTGCAGCCAGGCGCGCGAGATCGTCATCGGAGGAATCGATGTCTGTGTGGGGAAGGGAAAGGAACAGATCCACGCCGTCGAAGCGGATGCCGTCCACTTCGGCGGCGGCGGTAAGCTCCAGCATGGTTTCGAGGCCGATAGGAGGTTCCGATTCGGGACCCTTGCCCACCAGCCCCGGCCACATGGCGTTATGCAGCGCGGGATAAGTATTGGTTGCGGTCGTGCTCATTCACACCCCCTGGTGTCCTGGCCCCTGGTGTCCCTTTTGCCCATAGCGCCGTGGCCCCTGGCGCCGTGGCGCACTGGGCGCCCTCTGGGCACCTGCGTACAGCGTTCACACCAGTGTGAACGCGTCTTCCCCACTCAAATCCCGCCGCCATCATACATTCCGGGACCTTGGCGCCTCCGGATTACCCGGCCCGAAATGCTTCAGGAATACCAGATTTTCCGCGTCGCTCCTATTTGTGATCGTGATTCCGTTCGCGGCGGCGCCTGCTGAAACAAACAGCTCGTCCTTCGTCATCTGTCCGTAGCGGATTAAGGTCGGCGTTTCCACATCGTGGTTGCCGAACTTTCCGTAGCCCTGCACCAGGATCGTGCCATAGGCAGCCGCATCCTTGATAGTCACCGTGCGGCCAGGCAATACGGTAAGTTCTTTCGCCGAGTAATGCGGAGTGGAAAAGACGATCCAGTTTTCTGCGAAGCCGCCATCCATACTTTCCCCGATCGGCGCTGTTTGGTTGCCGGCAGTCTGCGGTTCGAAGAGCCTGTGCTTGGCGAATTCCTCATCGGTGTTAGCTTCCCAATCCAGCATGTCGAGCAGATAGTCCAGGTCGTGATGATGCTCGGGCGGAACATCCTTCACTAGCAGGTCCCACGGTACCGCGCGTCCTTCCACCAGCGACTGATACATCGCGAACACGTCGGAATTGACCTGTGGCTCATAAGTCACCAGCGAGCCGGGAGCGTGCAGAATACCCGGATCGATCTGCCACCCCGTTCCCGGTTTCAGCTTGTAGGCCCGTGAGTGATAGAGAATCCCGTTGTCGCCCTCGTTCCAGCGCTCGAGGCACCGGCGGACATCGTCGCGCGTCGTGCCCGGCTCAAGCCCCATAAACGTATAGGGGAAATTGTTGTCCTTGAAGTTGTATTGCGGCGGAAAGTAATACGCTTCGGGCTTGCCCTTCTGTCCAACCCTGGCGGCGAACTCATCGGTCTGGTGAAGGTGATGGGGAATCGGGCCCAGATTGTCGAAAAACTTACAAAGCAGATTCCAGCCGCCTTCCCGCTCCATCACGTCTCCGCCAAGGAACAAGTCTCCGGCAGTCTCAATAGCTTCCTTGAACAGAACCTTCGTGCCTCGGAACTCGATGTAACTCAGACCTTCATCCGGCGCGGTAAGTGGTCCATTGGCGGCTTTGGTGGTGGATGAAAACCATCGCTCGTCGATGCCGCCGCGGTGTCCGCCGAGAATATAGATATCGCGCGGGTCAAGCTTCAGCCGGCCGCCCGGCATCAGAAAAGATCTGGGTACCCAGCACGGCGCCAGGCGTACCACGCCCTCGCCCGCCGCCAAGGCTTCTCGAATGACGTCTGCTTGGGATAACGGCACGGAACCGGAACCAGCGGTTCTTTCCACCTGAGGGGTCATACGCTGTACCCAACTCCTTCGAGGGATCAGTCCGGCTTCAGGCGAGTACTCATTAGCGCTGAAGTCGAATCGGCTTTTGTAGGGTACTCGCTAGTTCAATTGGATGTCAAGACTCCGATTTTTCTCGGCGCTAGCGGGTGACAGGGCAGGCGCCTCCGGCATTACGCGTTGCCGTCTGTGCCCAGAGGGCCGGTCAGGCAATCGTCACGAGCGACCCCGGCGATTTCACGCGAATCGCGCCCGTGCTGCAAGTTGGTAGCGGTCTGACGCTTTACCTCCGTAGATTCTCCGGATCCGACAAGGTTCTGTTTTGGGAACGGCCACGCGAGACCCCGGCTCCGGCCAGACGGCCGGGCACTCGGAAAGAGCTTCAAAAGGACGTATTCTCGCCGGCTGAACTGCCGGCTGCAAGACAAACCCCTCAGATGCGCCGTGCGAGGAGATCCGGAGCAGCAGGGCTTGGCAGTTGCGGTCATGGACCACAAGGGCTTCTTGGACAACCGGCGGGATTCAATTCAACGAGTAGGGCGCTACAGGTCAAAGTGGAAAGGACTCAACGAGTGCGATGGCGAAACGCCGGGTTGCGAAGGGGGCGAGGCTTTTCAAGCCTTGTCCTGGCGCGGCCTCGCGCTCCTTTGTAGTGAGGTGATCGCCGGGGATTCTAACGGTGCGTTGGGGACAGGGGCAGTCTCGCTCGACGCCGGCAGCGGCTTGGAAACTTTCCACACCCAAACAACTTCCGTAATATTCAATCTTTTTGGTCTTTTTTAAGGCGGAGTGCATTACCTATGTTGATTCTATCTGGTTCGATTCCACTAGCTTAGCTAGCTAACATCCTTCAGTTACAGTGAGATGTAAGTGACATTGGATCTGATTGCATCTTAAGATACATTTGATAATTGGACTAATTATTACAATTGCAAATCTTAATTGGCTTGCATTAAATTGAATTCGGGCATAGACTGATTTCGCGCTAACACGATTTATGCAGTTAGTAGAGAGAGAGCCGTGCCAGGCGCAGAAATGAGGTAACTATGTCTAGCGGAGCAACCGCAACTCCTGAACTGGTATTCAAAATCGCCAAGGCAACCGTACACACGGAATTGACGCCGCCACCGACGGAAGTGGCGACGGCCGACGCCGGCATCGTCACGGAGAGCTTCGGCCCCATGCAAATCACCCTGCAAAACGCTCATGTCAAAGGAACGCTCCACCCCGGAACGCCTTACGACATCAAAGCGGGAACCCCTCACAGCTTCAACGCCAGGAACATGCTGTACATCGGCAAGCTGGAGCACGGAGCCTTGCTGTTCCGGGCTCCTCTGCCGAAAGCGTAAAATCCCACCGTTCGCTGAATGCCCGGCGGCGCGCGGCCGCCGGGAAACTCAAAGTGGGGCGGGCCCATGGCCTGCCAAGAGGCTGCGAGTGCACGAAACCTTCGCCTGATGGCCGATGTAAACGCGCAACGTCAGCGGCCCGCGCGAGTTGAAGCATCGCCTTCCGGGTTTTGCCGCCCATTGGAGCCGCCAGGCCGTGCCGGTCACTGCAATCGCCGGCGCATCGGGCAGGTTCGGCCCGTGATCGGCGACATCGAGCACGTTTCGTAGTTCCATGAAAGCCAGCGTAAACCGCTTGAGAGCCGCCTTTTGCATCGACAGAGCCGGGACCAGAGGCCGCCCCGTCAGCAAGAAGCCAGTCGGGCCCCCGCCTTACTTGGCCGGCACGACAGGCGCAATGCGGACGCTGCTCGCGGCCATCTTTCCCGTTCGGTCCATTCCCAATTCGTAGAGGACGCGCGTGCCGGGTTTGAGATCGGTCGCCAAGCCTTCCACCAGGCGTGAGACGTGGAAGAAGATGTCCCTGCCGCCGTCGTCGGGGCGCAGGAATCCGAAGCCCTTGGCTTCGAAGTAGGTGACCACGCTCCCGGGCTGCTCGCCGGTTGGGGCCTCTTCGCCGGCCTCGGTGGTTCCCGCAGCCTGGGCCGGCCGGCTGGATTTGTCTCCCACGCCTTGCTTCACCAAGGCGAGGTCGGCTTCGGTCAGTTCCGCTACGGGCGCGGTCGGGCCGGGAATTTTGAGGTCCGGATTACGCTTCTTGGCCTCTTCGAACATCCGTTTTTGGAGAGCGTTCAAACGAGAATCCTCAATTGGTTACCACTGCGCTTGCCGCCGGCGCGGCCTTCTTTCTGCTGGCCCGCTTCTTTTCGGCGGGTGGCTGCCGGTCGCTCTTTTTCAGACTGCCCATCACCATGGGGGTGACGAACTTCTTCTCGCCGTGGTCGTCGAACTTGATCACGATGCGCTCTTCGCTGCTGGACATTACCGTGCCCAAACCGAATTTCTGGTGCTCCACCTGAGCGCCCTGGGAATAGGTATTGGAAGCCATAGACTTGTTTACGCTTTACTCCTCGAATGGATTGCGTGAGGTAAGATGCGCCGGAGATGGGGGGGCGGATACAGGGGGCGAAAGTACCACAATCAATATGTATCGATTCTAGCAAACCAAGGGCCAACTTGTCGAGCGGCAGTGGCTACTTCTTTTGGATTTCGCGCTTTCCGGCCGCCGCGATCTGCTTCACCAGCGCATCGGCAATCGAGTTGGGGATCGCGATCGATAGGTTGTATTGGGCTATTTTCCATTCCCCGGACTGCCGCACCAGCACACCAGATCCCCGGCAAACGCCCAGATTCGGCGTATCCAGCATCTCATCGAACCACGCCGTATTCCCATCCGCCGAGAACGCGATTTGCCGGTTACGCGGCTTGAAATTCCACGCCTTCTTGCTCTGGAAATGCGGTTTGGCCCAGTCGCGGAACTCGCTCACCGTCCAGCGCTCGGTGGCGTCCGTGCCCATAAACACCCCGTTGGCCGCGAAATGGCCGAAGTAGCGCGCTTCATCGGCCACCGCCGCGGCGTGATGCCAGTCGTCGAGTACGGCCGCCACTTGTGCAGCGGGAGTTTGGGCCATTGCAGGCAATGAAAGTAAGAAACAGCACAACAATCGCATAGCGACTCGATTCTACCGCAGCTTGACGCGGGTCGAGTGCGCAGCGCATGGCCCCGCGCCACTCTCGCGGCTTGCCGCAGCCCCGAATGGTTTATAAGGGCGCCCTCCTGCGCGACGGTTGCCAACCGGTTGCCGACCGCCGCTGCCACCGGATTCAGCGAGACTAAGTGCTCAGCTTTGAGGTCATGAGAAGGCTAACCCGGCATCCGGGATCCTATTGCTTGATCACCGTGCCATCGAGCCGGCGGATCTCGCCCCAGCCGCCGTTCAGGTTGTTAGCTCCGTTCGTAAACGGCGCTTTCGCCGCCGCTTTCTCGTCCACTTCGATGCCCCAGCCCGGCTTCTCGCTCACCCAAAGATAGCCGTCTTTCATCACCGGGCAACCCGCGAAAATCTCCTGCGTGCGCGCATTAAACGGCGAGTACTCCTGGATCCCGAAGTTATAGCTCACCACGTCGAGCGTCACGTTCGCCATGTGCCCGATAGGCGATACGTCGCCCGGCCCGTGCCAGGCAGTCTTCACCCCGTAGATCTCGCTCATGATCGCGATCTTGCGCGCCGGCGTGAACCCGCCCGTCTGCGAAACGTGTACCCGGATGTAGTCGATCAGGCGTTCGCCAATCAGCGGCGTCCACTCGTGCGGGCTGTTGAAGAGTTCTCCCATCGCTATCGGCGTGGCGCATTGCTGGCGAATCTGCCTGAAGTATGCGAGGTCTTCCGGCGATAGCGGGTCTTCCAGGAAAAACATCTTGAATTTCTCCGCATCCTTGCAGAACTGCACCGCCTGGTTCGGCGATACGCGCTCATGCATGTCGTGAAGCAGCTCAATCTCGTCGCCCAGTTCCTTGCGGCAGACTTCAAATAGCTTCAACGCGCGGCGGACGTAATAGGCGGGCTCGAATACCGGCTTGTCGTGCAGCGCCTTGATCTGGCTGTCGCCGCGCGCGCTGCCATATCCGGCCATCCCCGGAATGCCCACTTGGACGCGCACATGACGGAACCCTTGCGCCATGTAGCGCTTTGCCGATTCCACCACGTTCGGAAAATCCGCGCCATCGGCATGGCCATAACTCGCGGCGGCCTCGCGGCATTTGCCCCCCGCTAGCTGATACACCGGCATGCCTGCCTGCCGGCCCTTGATATCCCACAGAGCCTGATCGATGCCGCTGATCGCGTTGTTCAGCACCGGGCCGTTCTTCCAATAGGAGCTGTCGTAACACGATTGCCAGATATCCTCGATCCGGTCTGTCGTCTTACCGAGCAGAAACGGCTTGAGATACCTCTCCACCGCCGGCTTCACCAGGTCGGCCCGCTGTGTGAACGTGGCGCAGCCATAGCCGTACAGCCCGTCCTGATCGGTCGTAATCTTGACAACCGTGAGCCGCACGCCGCCGGGCTGGCATTCAATGACGCTGATATCCTTGATTTTCGGGATCGGCAATCCGCGAGTGGCGCGGGCCGTCTGTTCCTGGGCCTTCTGTTCGCGGGGGCTGGCGAGGCCCGCAAGCCCCGCCGTCCCGAATGCACGCAGCAGATCGCGACGTTTGATCGCCATGTAAGATCACCTCCACCAAGCTTCGCAGGGAAGAGCCACGTTTCGCATGTCACCTTTCGCTGAGTCTTCGCGGCCGGAGCCGGCAAAACTTGATGGTGCGATTGTACCCCAAGCGTCTCCCGGAAGTCTGTGGCCGCCGGAGTATCGGGGGGTATGGCGTCGTGGCGCACGCACTCCTGCGTGCCGCGTTCACACTCGTGTGAACGCGCTTCGCTTCTTCCGCGTCGCCATCGCCGATTCCGGCCGACCCGCAAACCGGAACCGAAACAACGAGTACCGTGACCGCGAGATGCGGTCCTATCGTGAAACCGCTTGATGACGGGCCTCGTTCCGATCGGAGCCACGACCGTAAGGGAGTGATTTTCCGCAACAGCGCAATACCACCCGGTCACGGTACAAGGGAGGAACTCGAAGCCCAAGCGCGGACGCCCACCGGGGCGGCACATCCCGCGCGAATGGCACTGCGGCGCCCGACTCACTTCAAAATCAACACCCCACTGCGCCGGTCTCCGCGTTCCGGCACGCTTCAAAGCTCGGTGACCTCGTGCGCCACGAGTAACTGATACCCCCTCCAAGCTTCAGAAGAATGAGAAGTTTTGAGACGCGAAAAGGGCGAAGCGGCAGACTGCAAATCTGTTCCAGGCGGGTTCCACCCCCGTCTCCTAGTCTTACTCTTAGTCCATACGCAAGGCGCTGGTGTATCGGCGCCCCGACCGGTCCCGAAAATAGCGCTCCGATAGGATCGGATCTCGATTCTTCCCCTCTCCGCCAAATTCGTCAAAACTTATTCTTGACTTACTACGGCACTGCACCTATACTTGTTACTGCGTGATACAAAAACTCCATTTCGGCGCCGAACCGACCATGACCCAGAGGTCCGTCAATACCGACGCGCGCCTGGGGACCTGAGCTGACATTGGAATAATTCGAATTTCATGCCGGCCAGGTCGAAAGATCTGGCCGGTTTTGTTTTTACAGGAACATTTTTACGGGGACTGGGAAATTGGGAATCCGTCTGTCTTGGGCACAGAAGATACTGCGTTCGATTCGCAGGTCCCCGACCATGCTCTTTAGCAATCAAGCTCTTTGACAATCAAATAGATACAAACGCGGGAGTGGCTCATTGGCTGAGTCCCAGCCTTCCAAGCTGGCCAAGAGAGTTCGATTCTCTCCTCTCGCTCCATTTTTGTGCTGGGTTCGTCTAGCGGCCAGGATCGAAGGTTGCCAATCTTCGGACACGGGTTCGAGTCCCGTACCCCGCACCATAGGTAGGTGTGCCCAAGCATTGCCATGCCCTGCAAGCATTGACGGCGATGCGCCGGTCTTGTAAATCGGATAAGCTGATTCGACTTCAGCGCGGGGCTCCAAGTCTTGTTCTTCTGGCGAGATGTTGACGGCCGCATACGGCACTCGTAGCGCCGCTGAGTGGGTTCGACTCCCACCGCCAGATCCATTCCCGGCAAGGATAGATGGCGATCCGCAGCTTCGGTAATGCTGACAGGGGAGTTCAAGTCTCCCGCTGGGATCCATTCCGGCAAAGCTCTCCGGGTGGCGCCGTCTTGATAAGGCGGCATAAGATGGTTCGATTCCATCTGCCGGAACCACTTTTGACGCGGGCTAGACTAGCGGTTAGTCGGAGGTCTCATAAGCCTCACAGGCCGGTTCAACTCCGGCGCCCGCCACCAATACGGGGGATTAGTGATAACGGTAGCACCGATGGCCTGCAACCATCAAGTCGGAGTTCGAGTCTCCGATCCTCCACCAATTTCGGACTGTTAGCTCAGATGGCAGAGCGCTGGCTTGAAGAACCAGACACGCGGATTCGAGCGCCGCACAGTCCACCAAGCGTGGCCGTAGCTCATGCGGTAGAGCGGGAGGCTGTGAACCTCCAGGAGTGGATTCAAGTTCCACCGGTCACCCCAGTTACGGGGAGTTCGTTCAGCGGCTAGGACGCAACCCTTTGAAGGTTGCTACCTGGGTTCGAGTCCCAGACTCCCTTCCATAGCCGGTTAGTTCAGCGGCAGAACGCAACCCTCTGAAGGTTGATGCCGATGGTTCGAGTCCATCACCGGCTACCAAAAGTTTTAACGGCCCCTTCGTCTAACTGGAGAAGGCGCAAGGCTACGAACCTTGAAATTGGCGTTCGACCCGCCAGGGGGCCACCAGTTTGTCCGGCCATCGTCCAATTGGAGAGGGCGCGGCCCTCCGAAGGCCGAGATTCCGGTTCGACCCCGGATGGCTGGACCATTCGGGCCTGTAGGGGAGATGGAGTCCCCGGTTCCTTGTCACGGAACAGATCGCCGGTTCAAGTCCGGTCAGGCCCGCCAAGTTTTGTGAGGTGCAATTCGACAGGGACAGAAGCCGCCCTCTCAAGGCGGTCAGGCGGGATCGTTACCCGCGCACCTTACCATCACGCCGAACTCGACCGGGGTACAGAGGGCGGTCTTTCAAGCCGTTACAGGCGGGTTCGACTCCCGTCGGCGTGACCAGATTTTGTGGGGCAGCCAATCCTAGCTGCAGCCGCCTTTCAGGCGGCTCTTTCGGGCGATGCGCGAGTCTGCGACCCACCAGGCTGTTCCGGTCTAGCTCAACGGTAGAGCACGCGGCTGTTAACCGCGCCATCGGGGTTCGATTCCCTGGACCGGAGCCATACTTAGTGGCGAGACGTATATTTGGCGGCGAGATGTATGGTGCATAGGCGGACTTATACCCCGCGAAGCTCCCGATTAGAGCGCAGGCTGAGTTCGAATCTCAGCGCCGCCACCATGCGCCGGGGTTGTCGTCTGGTGACGGCGCTTCTCCTACAAAGAAGATCAGTGGAGTTCGATCCTCCACCCCGGTACCATGGGCCCGTAGCTCGACGGCCGAGCATCTGGCTTTTAACCAGTTGGCGAGGGTTCGATTCCCTCCGGGCCCACCAGAATTTTCGGGAAGGAAGTCGCAAATGCAGCTAATCGACAACATCCCGGTTTGGGGATCTCCGGTAGACGAAGGCGCACTCCGGCAGATTAGGAACTGCGCCAGGACCGCCGATCGCGTGGCATTGATGGCCGATCACCACCTTGGCTACGCCGTGCCTATCGGCGGCGTGGTGGCCTACCGGGATTCCATTAGTCCATCGGGCGTCGGTTATGACATCGCTTGTGGTAACAAGGCGGTCAGGACCGATGCGGACGCCAACGAAGTGCGCCGCTCGATCGGCCCAATCATGGACGACGTGTTTGAAACCATCAGCTTCGGCATAGGGCGCAAGAATGACGATGAGCGGGTAGACCATCAGTTGTTTGACGATCCGGCATGGTCGCTCCCGGCAGTGAAGCCGCTCAAGGAGATGGCGCGTCAGCAGCTTGGCACGGTGGGTTCGGGGAACCACTATGTGGACATCTTTGCCGACGAAGAGGATCGGGTGTGGATCGGCGTTCACTTCGGATCGCGCGGCCTGGGACACAAGACCGCGACGTTTTTTCTCAACGCGGCCGGCGCTAAGGATGGCATGGATGTCGACCCCTGCGTGATCGGCGCCAACGATCCGCTAGGCGCCGACTACCTGGCGTGCATGGAGCTTGCGGGGCGCTATGCTTACGCCGGCCGGGACTGGGTATGCGGCCGCGTAGCGCGTATTCTTGGAGCGTCCATTGTGGAAGAGGTCCACAATCATCACAATTTCGCGTGGCGGGAGGAGCATAACGGAGAGGCGTTGTGGGTAGTGCGGAAGGGCGCCACCCCGGCGTTTCCCGGCCAGCGTGGATTCGTCGGCGGCACCATGGGTGAGAAGTCCGTCATTCTGGAGGGAGTCGAGAACAGTCTGTCCAAACTCTCTCTGTATTCCACGGTCCACGGCGCCGGCCGGGTGATGGGTCGGATGGAGGCCAAAGGCAAGGTGGATCGCAAGACGGGCGAAGTGAAGCGCGCCGGGAAGGTTACGCAGAGCATGATGGACCAATGGGTGACTAGCGCGCACGTGGAGCTTCGCGGCGCCGGCGTGGATGAGTCCCCGCACTGCTACAAGCGCCTCCCCGAGGTCCTGGCGGAGCACGCCGGAATGATTCAAGTGATACGCACGCTCACTCCGATCGGCGTAGCGATGGCCGGTAAGAACGAGTTTGACCCGTATAAAGATTGAATAACAGATTGAGCGACGCAGATTGAGCGACGCAGAGTGAGTAACCCATGTCTTCGATTAACCGCCTGGTCCTGGTACTGAACGCCAGTTTCGAGCCGATCAACATCTGTCCCGCGCGCCGGGCCATCACGATGGTTCTCAACGGGCTCGCCGTGGTCGAAGAGCCGTCCGCGCATGTCATCCGAACGGCGAGGATGAATGTCCCGGTTCCGAGCGTGATCCGTCTGTTCAAATACCGGAAGGTCCCCCGGCAGAAGCGCTCGGTCTCGCGCAAAAACATCCTGCTGCGGGACCGGGATAGCTGCCAGTACTGCGGGCGCACTCTGCCGCATCGCAGCCTGACGCTGGACCATGTGTTGCCGCGATCCCGGGGCGGGGAAGCCACGTGGGAGAATCTGGTTGCCGCCTGCTACCCCTGCAACAACGCGAAAGGCAGCCGCACGCCGCAGGAAGCCAAGATGGCGCTGGCACGGCAGCCCCGGCCGATCGGCATCCACGCCAGGCACCGGCTGATGGCCGGGGACCAGGCGGCGTGGGAGAAGTTCTTGTTTTGTTGAAGCGCGCCCGTCGTCTAAAGGAAAAGGCGCAGGTTTCCTAAACCTGAAATGCCAGTTCAATTCTGGCCGGGCGCCCCAGGGGCGCGTCTTCCAAAGGAAAGGGAATCGGTCTTCTAAACCGGGAATGACGGTTCGAATCCGTCCGCGTCCGCCAAACTAATACGTGTTATGGCCAATCCGGCCACGTCGTCCGGATTGGCCGGAATCAAGCTATTCGTTGCGCCCCATCGCCAGGCAGCTCAGCCGCAGTCCATCTCGTTCAGGTTGTCGATAGACAGAATCAGATGCGTCTCGTTGCGCCGCGTCAACTGCATGTTGGCCGGAATGCCGGGCCGAAACCAGGTGGCGCGATTCGCCCGGATTGATGGGTGGCCAAGTCGACTTAAACCTTTGTCTGTTTTGTGCATACTAGCGTCCACTTTGGGTGTGGCAATCGTTTGGGACCCCGAGAAGCTGAAGGCCAATCTTGAAAAGCACGGATACGTTTTCTCGATGCGGTCCCGGTGCTCGAAGATCCCCAAGCGATCACGGTCGCCGATCGCGAATCCGGTCCGGAGGAGCGCTTCATAATGTTGGGGCTGGATGGCTTGGCGTCCCGGTGGTGGTCTACGCATGGAGCGGCGACGATATCCGGTTGATTCGGCGTTGGCCTGCCAATCCCCATGAACGGCAGGAGTATGAAAGCCAATGAAAGATCATTTACGATTTCAGCAAGGGTAAGCGCGGCGCATTGCTGCCCACGCCCGGCAAAGAACGCATCACAATCTGCCTCGACACCGATGTTCCAGACTACTTTCGTGACGCTGTGGACCAGGCCGGCGGGGGGAACTGCCAAACCGCCATTAACGCCGTTCTGCGCGAATGCCTGGAAGGCAGGAAGGCCGCGCCTCAAATCGAAGAGATCTTGCGGCGGGTTATTCGCGAAGAATTGCGCAAAGCTCTTGACCGGAACAGGGCGGCCTGGCGAGCGGAGCCCTTTCGGCCGCTCATCCGCCGAGGTCGAGAATAGTCTTTCCAGTTATTTATTGGAGACAGCGCTACTAGCGGTCGTCGTCCACTTTTAGTTTGCCGGGTGGACCGCTGATGCGCATCTCTTTGTTGCCGTTGCTCACTAATAGGACCAGGCGGCCGTTTTCCTGCGTCGCGCCCTGTCCGGTGTAGCTTTCGTCGCCGTTGCGGAGGTTGAGCGCCGTCAGCCTTAGCTTGGGCGCCGCCTCCGGCCACGCCAGAGTGAAACTGGCGGAGATGCAGCGCCAGGCAAGCGGGGTTCCCAGATCGAGGGCGGTTCCGCTGAGCGCGCCTTCGGATGTGAGATTCGCCATGAGCTGCGCGCCTACGCCCGCGGTTTCCAGCGTGCCTTGCGCATCGAGACTCCCCGATTGCCACTTCCATCCCCTCAACCTGGCGGCGAGTTTGTATGCGGGGCGGTTGCCGCGCAGATTCACGGCCAGCCTGCCGGTGAGAGTTGCCCGGTCCACAGTGGCCTGTAGCCCATCGAACTCCAACCGCGCCTCATCCCAAATCAAGTGGCCGCGCGCGTGGGCGAAATGCGCGCCCGCTAGCGTCAGGTCGTCCACCGACACGGCGCCTTCGGCGCTGCGCCCGCTCAGCCAATCGGGAAGAGCCGCGCGGCGTAAGGCGCGCGCAATCAGGCTGGTATTGCGGCGCAGCGTGGGCATGAACTCGGCTTCGATATCGGCCGCATCGATCGCGTCCGCCTGCAGGTTGATGCGATGCGGGCGGGCAGCTTCGGGGTCGTACCGATATTCTCCGGTGAAGGCCAGCTTGCCGGCTTGCGCGTCGATGCCGTCGAGCGCCAGGCGCGCGCCATCGATGTGCGCGTGCGCGGCGGCCAATTGGAGCGGATCGGCAAGGCCTGGCACATCGATCTGCGCGTCTTTCACTTCCAGATCGCCGGTCCAGCCCGCCTGCGCCGGCTCGCGGCGATAGTGCAACTGGCCGCTCCATTCGCCGGTTTTGACCTGTTCGAGCCACGGCACGGCGGCGAGCGAAACCTGCGACCGCAGCGACGAGACTTTCATGGATTCGGTGACGATGGAAAGATGGAGCGCGTCGCCGTCGATGGCGTAGTCGGCTTCAATCTCCGCGCGATCGCCGTCGCCCGAGCGGACCTCCGCCGGCGATAGGCGCACGTGGCCGTGGTCCATCACCAGATAGGCATGCTCGAAGCGCACGGGCGGCGAATCGGGAATGGTCACGGCAGCGTTGTGGAAGCCCAGCGTGCCTTGAAAGCTGCCTTCGCCGGAGTAGCCGATGGCGCCATCCACGGTGCCGCCCAACTGCAGCTTAGGCGGAAGCTGGGCGCCCATATCGCGCGCCAACTGCATCAGCGGATCGCACGGGAATTGATTCCAATTGACGGCCAGGGCCCAGCGCGGCTGCGAAAGGTAATCGGAAACGCGGAAGCGCACGAAGAGCGGCAGCGGAACGTCGCGCGCCGAGTTCGATTGCAACTCGAGCACCTGCGTCAACAGATTGAGCTGGCCGCGGATGTCGAGCGGCCAGCCGCGGCTTTTGGACGGCAGCAGATCCCAGCGGTGAACGTCTTCGATATTCAGGCGGCCTTCGATGCCGATGTGGTTGACGGGTCCGGCCAGATGGAAGCGCGAAGTGACGGCGCCGTGGATGCCGCCGGACTGCCCGCGCATCAGTGCGGTCAGCTCGTCGAGGCCGGTGTCGGCGAGTTCCAGGTTGAGATCGACGCGTTCCGGCGCGACGTACCAGCGTCCCTTGAGGGTGAAGGCGCCAAGGCCGAGAGCGGTGCGGTCGGTGCGCGCCAGCTTGGCGGAAACGGCCACGTCCCATCCGCTGCCGATGGCGCCGGGCGGTGAGACGTCGAAATCGGCCTCGGTGAGATAGAAGCCGGATTTATCGTCGCCGAACTTGAAATTGATGCGGCCGTTGCGGACGTGAATCGCGGGCAGCGCGCGCATCACGGCGGGATTCACGATGGAGGCGAAGTTCCAGCGGCCCCACTCCGAAGCCGGTCCCGACTTGGTGAGATTGACGCTGGCGTCTTCGAGGCGAATGGAGGCGATGACGAAGCTGCCGAAGAGAAGATGCCACAGGCTGGGGCGCACTTCAAGAGCGCCCACATAGGCAACCGGCTCGATGCCGAGGGACGGGTCTTCGTGGATCACCACGCCGGAGCTGCCATTGCCATCCACGCGGAAGGCGGGCCCGTGCAGCAGGCTGAAACTGACCTTGGATTTCAGATCGACGCGACGGCCGAGGGCGCGTTCGAGCGAACCTTTTAGGCGCTCGCCATATCGATCGGCGGTGATATAGGGCGCCACCACCCCCAGCATTACCAGCAGCGCCAGGGCGCCGCCCGCCAGCTTCGCCACTTTGCCGGCGGTCATGCTCCGGCTCCGATGAGCTCGCGGTAGGCGGCAGGGTCGTCGATATCGGCGAGGATGCCGGGGTCGTTCACATCGAGGTACTCTGTTTCATCCGTATGGCTGTAGACCACGTCGCGCGCGGCGCCATTGGCGGGCAGCGCCAGAAACTCCGCAATGAGCGCGCGCGAAAACCAAACGGGATGGCCGCGGCGGCCTTCAAAGCGCGGCACGCGGATGAGCGGGCGCGGCTGGGCGGCCAGCGCGTCGATGGTGGAAGCGGCTACCGCCGGATGGTCGGCCAGGGTGAACAAAACGCCTTCGGCACTGGCTGGGACGGCGCGCAGCCCGCATTGCATGGAGCTGGTCTGGCCGGTACGGTAATCGGGATTGATTACGAATGTGGCTTGAGGCGCGGCATCGAGCGGCGCATCGGGCGCGCCGTTAAACGACAGCCCGCGGCGAATCTTGTCGGCATCGGCGCCAAGAACCACGATCACCGGCGAACACCGCGGGGCAAACAACGAAATCAGCGTATCGAGAAAGGTCTGCCCGCGGTAGCGCAGCAGCGCTTTGGGCGAACCCATGCGGCGCGATTCGCCGGCGGCTAGAATTACTCCCGCGGCGCTCACGGCGCTCACTTAAGCAGCACGGCCGGGATGGCGCCGCCGGCATAGACCGACATGGAAAGCGCACGCCAATTGGACGCGGCGCTGCGGCGCACGGCGATCATCTCCGCGGCCACGGAAATGGCGATCTCCTCCGGCGAAATGGCGCCGATATCGAGTCCCATGGGCGCGTGTATGCGTTCGAACGCCTCGCGCGGCATGCCTTCCCGTTCCAACTCGCGAATGACGTTGATCACTTTGCGCTTGCTGCCGATCATGGAGATGTAACGCGCCTGCGTGGCCATGGCCAGCTTGAGCACGCGCATATCGTCGCGGTGACCGCGCGTCACAATGATCACGTAGCTGCTCTCATTGACGACCAGCTTGGGGAAAACTTCTTCGTACTCCTCGGCGTGCACTTCGGCGGCTTCCGGGAAACGCTCGCGGTTGGCGAACGCCTCGCGGTTGTCGATGACCACCGTCGCGAATCCGGCGAGAGTGGCCACCTTGGAGAGACTCTTCGAGATATGCCCGGCGCCGAAGATAAAGGCGTGCGGGATGGGCAGCACCGGCTCGACGAAGACATCGAGCTGGCCGCCGCAGATCAAGCCGTTATCGTAGGCCGCGTCCTGACCCAGATTGAATGTGAGATGCTTGGGCTTCTCCGTTTCGATAACCTCCCGCGCGGCGTTCCAGACTTCGGCCTCGACGCAACCGCCGCCGATGGTGCCGGTCATGGAGCCGTCTTCGCGCACCAGAAGCTTGGCGCTTTCGTAACTGGGGATGGAACCGCGCACGTCGACAATGGTCGCGAGGGCGCATTTCTGACCCAGGTTGCGGAGGCGCAGCAGCTCTTCGTAAACATCCATTACACAAGCGATTATAGCGTGGCAGGGTAGGGCGGAATTGCATGCATCGGCAGCGGAGCGGCGGAGCCACGCACGCCTCTGAGGCCGCCATGGGCTGAGGCCGGCATGGGCGCCTTGCGCTATGCCGACCGTCGAATCGGAACAAAACGGATCTCGACTCGCTGGTTCAAGGCGCCCGCGATCCTGCGCAAAATTGCCAGGGAGTGGCCTTCGTAGTCGGCGTCCTCAAGGCGACAGATGACCGATGCCGTGGTACCAATGAGCCCGGCAAGTTGGGTTTGGGCGAGGCTCGCCGCGGTCCTCAATTCGTGGATCTTGCGTGCGATCTCCTCGTTCGCTCGCGCTTCCTCAAGAATCTTCAGCCGGGCCGGTTTGCCTGCATAGAACCGGCGATGAAGGATCTCCACTGCGTCGATGGCGGGTTTCGTTCGCTTAGCCATGTCAGCCTCCTGGCAGGTGTGCCGAGGCGCATCCGCATCAAACCGCTTCTTACGCTCTACGGCGCGATTAATCTCCTTCGGCGGGACCGCTCGCTCTTTCACAAGGCCGTGCCAAACCACCGCTGCGATCGTCCGTGGAAGAAGTACAGCGATCCGGTGGTGAACTCCTCGAAGGCCGCCCCGCAGTTCGTAGATTCAGTCGCGCAGGACATCCGCTTCGGGCCGACGCAGTTCGTGGCCCATCTCGCGCAGCCGCTCCAACCGGAGGCAGCACTTGTCCTGTGCCTTCGCAGGCAATTCGTCGAACCACTCTAAGAACGGGCATGATCCGTCTACGTCCCGATAAAGAACGACTCTGGTGTTGGGCGCTTCGATCCCAGTCTATTCGCAATGTTGCGAAATTGCAGCCCGCAGGGTGCATAACCGATCAGGGGGAGCCGACTCTCAGCGAACGCTTCCTAAAGGCAACACTGTTCACTTAGCGCTTCCGAGTCTGGTGCACGGAGTCCTGTCCCACCTAGATCGAAGTTCAGAACTTCGGCCTGGATGGAGAGGGCGCCGGGAAAGGGCGGTTCGGCTCAATTCCGAAGCGCGTTCACACGAGCGACAGACGGTCCCTTCGGGAGCGTCTCTTGCGGCAGAAACCTCGGTTTTCTGCCACCGCGCAGAAGTGTATTTCCGTGCAAGGCAAAGATTCCGCGC
>PLDF01000043.1 GCA_003135055.1 Bryobacterales bacterium
GGCCGATTGGAGGGATTCGTCCAGCGCACCCTGTTGCAGCTCGATGCGGCTGATTTCGATCCAGGGAAGCGGGCTCTCCGGCGAGAGCCGCGTTTCCCCATGGCACTCCTCCAATGCCTCGGGGGCTCTTCCGGCTTTGGCCAAGGAGCGGCAGTAGGCCAGGTGCAGCCAGGGAAGCTCGGGGTGCGCGCGCAGAATCGCCGAGAACCCCGGGTTATCGCCGATCGCCGCATCTCCGGCTGCCAGAACCAGCGCTTCCCGCGAAGGATCGATCCGCTGTGGCAGCAGCGGGACACGCAGCGTGGCCAGCCCAAGTGCAATCCTGACTTGTTCAGGCATGGCGCCGGATCCGAACTTTGCGGCCAGCAGCGTGGACGCGCGGTCGAACTGGCCTGCCCGATTCAGCAGGAGGCCCAGGTGATAGTCGGCGACCCGGGAAATTTCGTCGTCATCCTGCATCCCGAGCGCATCCGCTTTCTGCAAATGTCCCAGGGCCTGGTCGTAATCCCCTGTCTCATACTCCGATAATCCGAGGAGACCCCACGCGATCCCCAGATTGGGCGCAAACGCAGTGACTTTTTCGAAAGTTGCTTTGGAATCCTGGAACTGACTGCCGCTGTATTGCAGCATTCCAAGGTTCCACCACCCCTCTTTCCAGTCAGGCTGCAGCGCTAATGCCTGCTGGTAGTCGCGGACTGCTTCTGCGGTCTTGCCGGCTTCGCTTTCGCTCGCGGCCAGGTCTCGCAAACGGGCGAACTCGGCTGAATTCGCTGGCGCGGCCGGTGGAGACTGGCTTGCCGGAGTGGGTTGCGCCCAAGCCGGGACCACCCACGGTGAAAGAGCAAGTCCGAGGCAAATGGACCTGAGTGCCCGCTGGCGCATGGGGTATGTCCAATCGCCAATTATACTAAGGGGTTTCGTGCACTTTCGTTCACAATCCGGAGCCGTCCGGCCTTGCGGAGATTTTTCTCGCCGCAAGCTGCTCCGGAGTTTAGCTCTGGCCGCTGCAGGCTCCGCTCTGCGTCGGACCCCGCTGAGCCGGGCTGCTGTTCTGCCGGCACCCTATCCCTTCGAGGAGGTGCCTGCTGAAAAGAGCGGCATTCGATGGGTGCACGATGCGGGCAGATCCGCACAGAAATATCTTCCGGAGAGCAGCGGGGCGGGGTGCGCCCTCCTCGATTACGACAACGATGGGTGGATGGATATCTTTCTGGTGAACAGTGGCCCCAGCGATTTCTACACCCCCGTTCACCCGCTACGCAATGCGTTGTATCGCAACAATCGGGACGGCACATTTACGGATGTTACAGAGAAAGCGCGGGTGCCGGGCGGAGGCTACGGACAGGGAGTTGCCGTTGGGGATTACAACGGCGACGGCTTCCCCGATTTGTACGTGACGCAATGCGGACGAAACATTCTGTATCGCAACAACGGGGATGGGACTTTCACCGATGTCACGGACGCGGCGGGAGTCGGCGCCGGCGGGTGGAGTACGAGCGCTGTCTGGTTCGACTACGACAACGATGGCAGGCTGGACCTGTTCGTATGCCAGTTTGCCCAATTCGAGCTTTCGCGCGGCTGCGCCACCGATGCTGCCGGAGTGCACCACTACTGCATTCCCACAACCTTCAATCCGGAGCCCAGTTGGCTGTTCCATAACAACGGCGACGGAACTTTCACGGATGTGAGTAAGTCGGCGGGAATTGCCGAGCACCTCGGGAAGGCATGGGGCGTAGTGGCTGCGGACGTGAACAACGATGGCTGGATGGACCTGTTTGTTTCCAACGACACGGTGCCGAACTGTCTGTACATGAACCGCGGCGGCAAGTTTGAAGACAAGGGTCTGGAGGCCGACGTCGCCTACAGCAGAGATGGACGCGCTCGCTCGGGGATGGGAGTCGACGCGGCTGACTTCAACCAGGATGGGTGGATGGATCGGTTCGTCGCGAATATCGACGAGGAGGTTTTTTCCCTCTATCAAAATAACGGCGACGGCAGTTTCGACGATGTTGCGACCCAGGTGGGCATCGGGATGCCGACCCGCTGGATGAGCGGCTGGGGCCTGAAGTTCCTTGACTACGATAATGACGGCGACCTTGACCTGATCGCGGCCAATGGGTTTCCCGACGAGCTGCTGCAGGAGGCCTCAGGGCGGATTCAGTGGAGGCAGCGGTTGCTTCTCTTTCATCATGAGGGGAAGATATTTCGGGATGTGAGCGCGGAGAGCGGGCCGGCGTTTTCCCGAACTTTCCCCGCGCGCGGCCTGGCCATCGGCGATTTCGACAATGACGGCGGCGTCGATGTGCTCATTGTCCCCAACGATGAGGCGCCCCTGCTGCTGCGTAATCAGGCCGGCCGGCGAAACAACTGGCTCGGCGTCCATCTGATCGGGCGCAAGTGCAACCCGGATGCGGTTGGAGCCCGCGTCAGTTATCAGGCCGGGGATCTGAAGCGCTCGCGCGTCAAGGTTGGGGGCGGCAGCTTCCTTTCGTCTCACGATCCCAGGATGGTCCTGGGTATTGGCCAGAGGCCCAAAATCGACAGCGTCGAGGTCAACTGGCCAATGCCCGGCGGCGCCACTGAGCGATTCTCCGACCTGCCTCTGAATCGCTACATCACCATCGTCGAGGGGACTGGCAAGTGGCTTTGATTCCATCGGTTTTCGATCCTGACGTAGCGGCGATGGCGCGTGTTCCGTGCCCTGGTGCGAGTGAGTATAATGTTTTGCGAATGTGAGAGTGCTCCATGAAGTTCCAGCTGCTGATCGCCGCAATTTTGAGCCTTTCCTGTGTTTCATGGACCGGGATGCAGGGGCAGGTAAGCCCCTCCACGGGGTCGAATGGCGGCGGCCCGGAAGAATCCAGCACCGTGGGCAAAGACGCCAATTTTGGCGAGCTTCTGAATAAGCAGACCGGGAGCCTGCAGTTCTTCGGCAAGGTGGCGATGGCCGCCGGCAAATTGCCCTGGGATCCCATTCCGGTGGTGGTGACCTGCGGCGGCACGGCGCGCTACAACACGGTGGCGGATGCCAAGGGAGGCTTTTACATCGTGGCTGCCGGCAGGAGCAGCGAGCTATCCCCGGAAAAGAAAGATCCGAACCATGCCGCACCGTCAGCGCTGGTGGGATGCAGCGTCAGCGCGCTCGTGGAAGGTTTTACATCCACACGGCTGACGATTGCCAATCGCACCCTTGAGGACGATCCCTCTCTTGGCACGATCACCCTGAGCCGGGATGAGCGCGCAGCCGGCTCAAGCTTCAGCTCGACAACGGAATCGGCGCCCCCGGACGCACTGAAGGAGTTCGATAAAGCGCACAACGATGACCTTGACAAGCACTTCGACAGCGCGCGCCACCACCTGCAAAAGGCAGTGAGTATCGATCCGAA
>PLDF01000458.1 GCA_003135055.1 Bryobacterales bacterium
TTTTTTCGAAACATGCTGCGCAGCGTGTGGGACGCAGTCGAAAACGTGTCGGGCTCACGCCCGCCACCACTGGCGCCGCTCACCAATACCGAAGAGCGCGAAGAGGCTGAAAGTTGCGTTGTGCACGATCGGGCACTTCGCGCTAACTGATAACAAAGGCTTTGGTTAGGTATTTTTGCGCCGCAAAGTTAGCTAGGGGGGCGGGCCTGGCCATGGGACGGCCGGGATTCCCGCCCCCGCGACGTTCGCAGCTTGGCCTTGCCCACTCTGCGCTTGACCAACGCTCTGCCGTGAAGATCCGCGGCAAGGTCAGCCTGGCAAGCTTACGCCAAGCCGGACCGCACCAGCAGCGCGCTCGGGTCCGGCTCCCGCCCCATGAACTTCTTGTACAATTCCGCGGGGTCTTCGCTATCGCCCTTCGACAAAATACTCGCGCGGAAGTCCATCCCAACCTCGCGGCTGAATATTCCGTTGTCGCGGAATCTGGTGAAGGCGTCGGCGTCCAGCACCTCGGCCCACTTGTAGGAATAGTAGCCGGCGCCGTATCCAACCGGGCTCGAAAACAGGTGCGTAAACGCCGCGATCATGGCGTGATTGGCCGGCAGCGGCG
The DNA here is from genome assembly GCA_003135055.1 of Bryobacterales bacterium. GTDB lineage: Bacteria > Acidobacteriota > Terriglobia > Bryobacterales > Bryobacteraceae > PALSA-243. The sequence continues at coordinate 611 of PLDF01000458.1, forward strand.
CGGGGCTGAACTCCTGCAGCAGGCGGCGCGCATATTCCACCGGGCCGCCATCGCGCTCGGGCGAATAACGAATGTGCAGCAGCAGGTCGATAAACGAGAAGCCCACCTGGCGCATCTGCCCGTTGGCGGCGCGGAATGTGCGCGCGCGCTTCATCTTTTGGAACAGCTCGTCGGGCACTAACTCGCCTGTCTGCCAGTGGCGCGCAAACAGGTCGAGCGCTTCCCGCTCCCAACACCAATTCTCCATGATCTGCGACGGCAGCTCAACGAAATCCCACGCCACGTTGGCGCCCGCCAGCGAGCGGATCTCCACGCGGCTCAGCAGATGATGCAGCAGATGGCCGAATTCGTGGAATATGGTCTCCACTTCGCGATGCGTCAACAGCGCGGGCTTGCCGCCCACCGGCGGAGTAAGGTTGCCGCAGACCAATCCCAGGTGGGGCTTGAAGTCGTCGCCCGAGGGGCCGCCGGTGATCAGCGCATCCATCCACGCGCCGCCGCGCTTGTTCTCGCGGGGATACCAATCGGCGTAAAAGCCGCCCAGATACGCGCCGTTTTCATCGTGGATGTTATAAAACTTAACCTGCGCATCCCACGCGGGCACGTTCAACTCTTCGGTGACGCGGATGCCATACAGCCGGTTCACCAGGTTCCACAGACCGTCCATCACGCTCTCGAGCGGGAAGTAGGGCCTCAGCGTTTCCTCATCGAAGGAATAAAGCGTACTGCGCTGCTTCTCGGCGTAGTAACCGACGTCCCAAGGCGACAGCTCCGGCGCATCGGCGCCTTCGATGGACCGGCGGAACGCCAGCAGCTCCTCGTTCTCTTCGCGGAACCGGCGCGCGGTCTTGCCCTTCAAATCTTCCAGGAACTGCAGCGCGCGGCTGCCGGTGTGCGCCATGCGGTCTTCCAGCACCAGGTCGGCGAAGTTCCCGAAGCCGAGCAGGTTCGCCTTTTCGCGCCGCAATTCCAGAACGCGGGCCACAATGGCGCGGTTATCGTGCGCGCCCTCGGTCGCGCGCACGCTGTAGGCCTCGTACATTCCGCGCCGGATGGAAGCATCGTCCAGATACGTCATCACGGCGATGTAATCGGGCGCTTGCAGCGTGAAGCGCCAGCCTTCGCGGCTCTTGCGTTTGGCGCTTTCCTGCGCGGATTCGCGCGCGCTCGGCGGCAGGCCGGCAAGCTTGGCTTCGTCGGCAATCACCAACTCGAAGGCGTTGGTGGAATCGAGAACGTTCTCGGAAAACTTGGTGGTAAGCTGCGTCAGCTCCACGTCGATGGCTTCGAGCCGCGTCTTGCCGGCGGGGTCGAGCTCGGCGCCATGGCGGCGGAAGGCGTCCATGGTTTTCACCAGGAAACGCCGGCGCGCGCCTGTCAGGCGGTTGCCTTCGGGAGTGGCGGCGAATTTCTTGAGGCTGTTCCACAAGCCCTCGTGGAGCGGAATGCCGGAATAGAACGCGCTCACTTGGGGCTGGACGCCATTGAAGGCGGCGCGCAGCTCAGGATAGGTGGCCACCGATTCCAGATGCCGCACTACGCCCATCGCATAGTCGAGCGGCTCAGTCAGATCGTCAAGCGCGTGCATGGTGTTGTCGAACGTGCGTTCGCCAGGCGCGGCGGCGATGGCTTCCAAACGCGAGCGGGCATCGGCTAGGAGCTCGGTCGCGGCCGGCTCTACATGCTCCGCGCGGATGCGATCGAAGGAGATTCGGAATCGGGGAATCAGAAGCGGATTCGTCTCGCTGGCCATGACAAAAGCTTAGCAGGCATAGCCGGGCGGGCCCATGGGTGGCCCACGGCTTGGCCCACGGCCTGCCGAGCCCCGAGCGGCTCTTTGCGCAAGGCAATCGACGGAAATTTGCGATTGAGGGTTCCGCTCGCCGGGCAGGCCCTGCGCTGAGCCGCTCTTAGCGCTCGGCAATCGGGCGGCAACCTGCGATTGAGGCTGGCCGGCTTCGCGGGGCAGGCAATGGGCGCCGAGCGTAGGCCGGAGAGACAGGCCAGGAGGCCTGTCTTACCGACCGGCCGAGCGCTATGAGCGGCTCGGGACTCCGCAGGCCATGGGCCCGCGCCACCTGGGCTTGTCACGTGGGCCTGTAAGGATCCACACACCGCGTCGCCGCATCTCCTATAATTGAAGAGAACGTGAAATCATCCCAGCTCCCTGTTAGAGGTTCTCCTATCGATGTCAACGCTTGAAGTGTCCCCCTCGGAAACTCGCTACGGCCAGTATCCGGAATCCGTCGTCAACGATTTCAGCATCCAGGTAGCCACCGTCAACGGCTCCGGCAGCCAGACGGCCAACACCGTCCTGATGCGCTCCCTGTTCCAGATGGGCATTCCGGTCTCCGGCAAGAACATGTTCCCCTCGAACATCGCCGGCCTGCCTACCTGGTTCACCACCCGCGTGTCGAAGCAGGGCTACGTGGCTCGGCGGAAGGAGATTGATTTCCTGGTCGCCATGAATCCCGAAACGGCGCGCGAAGACGTCATGAAGCTCGAATCCGGCGCGGCGGCGGTCTATGACGAGCCGATGGGTCTGAAGCAGCTTCGCAGCGACGTCCACTTCTATCCCGTCCCTTTCGACAAGCTGGTCGCACCCGTCTGTCCCGACGCCAAATTGCGCAAGCTGGTGCGCAACATGATCTACGACGGCATTGTCGCCTGGGTGCTCTCCATCGAAATGGAGGAAATGCATACGGCGCTCATCCGCCAGTTTGGCAAGCGCAAAGCCAAGGCCGCCGAACTCAACTGGGGCGCCGCTAAAGCCGGTTACGATTACGCCGCCAAGACTTTCACCAAGACCGACCCCTTCCGCGCCGAGCGGATGAACGGCACCGCCGGCAAGATCATCATCGACGGCAACTCGGCGTGCGCGCTGGGCGCCATGTTCGCCGGCGTCACGGTGGTTACGTGGTATCCCATCACGCCGTCGTCGTCGCTGGTGGAATCGCTCATGGTCTATCTCAAACGCTACCGGCACGACGCCGAAACCGGCAAGGCCACCTACGCCGTGGTGCAGGCCGAAGACGAACTGGCGTCCATTGGCATGGCGCTCGGCGCCGGCTGGGCTGGAGCGCGCTCCATGACTTCCACGGCCGGACCCGGGATTTCGCTGATGTCCGAGTTCATCGGCTTCGGCTACTACGCCGAAATTCCCACGGTGGTTTTCGACGTGGAACGCGTCGGGCCCTCCACCGGTCTGCCCACGCGCACCGCGCAGGGCGATATCCTCTCAAACGCGCTGCTTTCGCACGGCGACACCAAGCATCCCATGATCTTCCCGAGCTCGCCGGAGGAGTGCTTCAGCCTCACCATCGACGCCTTCGAATTTGCCGAGAAGTTCCAAACGCCGGTCTTCGTGATGACCGATCTCGATCTCGGCATGAACAGTTGGATGGCCGACCCGTTCGCCTACCCGGAGAAGCCCATCGCCCGCGGCAAGGTGCTGGACGCCGCGGATCTCGATCGCCTGGGCGGCTTCGGCCGCTATCAGGACGTGGATGGCGACGGCATCCCCTACCGCACGCTGCCGGGCACGAAGCACAACAAGGCCGCCTACTTCACGCGCGGCAGCGGCCACAACGAGAAGGCGCAATACACCGAGCGCGAAGACGATTACGTCAATAATATGGACCGCCTGGCGCGCAAGTTCGAAACCATGCGCCAGTTCGTCCCCGAGCCCATCGTTACCATCAACCCGAAGGCCTCGATCGGTTTCATCGCCTCCGGCACCTCCGACTACGCCGTGCGCGAAAGCTGCGAACAGCTCCGCGACCAGCACGGCATCGAGGCCAGCTACCTGCGCCTGCGCGCATATCCATTCACCAGTCACCTGCTCGATTTCATCCGCAGCCACGACCGCCTGTACGTTGTGGATCAGAACCGCGACGGCCAATGGCTGGCGCTGATGCGTCTCGAGCTCGACCCCGAGCTGATCGCCAAATTGCGCAGCGTGCGCTACTATGGCGGCCTGCCGCTGGACGCGCGCACCGTCACCGATGAAGTGGTCCGCCAGGAGGGCATATGAGCACCGTAATCACTCCCGTAACTCCACCCAAGAAGACAAACCGCATCGGCCTCGAAGTGGTCAATTACCGCGGCGGCAAGACCACGCTCTGCGCCGGCTGCGGGCACAACTCCATTTCCGAGCGCGTGGTGGAATGCTTCTACGAGCTGGGCATTGAGCCTACCGGCGTGGCCAAGTTCAGCGGCATCGGCTGTTCGTCGAAATCGCCCGCTTACTTTCTTGGCATGGCGCACGGATTCAATAGCGTTCACGGACGCATGCCAAGCGTCGCCACCGGCGCGCTGCTGGCCAACCGATCCATGCTGGGATTGGGAGTCACCGGCGACGGCGACACCGCTTCCATCGGCATCGGACAGTTCATGCACCTGGTGCGGCGCAATATGCCGCTCATGTACATCATCGAAAACAACGGCGTCTACGGGCTGACCAAGGGCCAGTTTTCCGCCACCGCCGACCTGGGGTCCACAGCCAAGGGCGGCTCCGCCAACGAGCTGCCGCCATTCGATTGCTGCGCTCTGGCGCTCAAATGGGGCGCGACTTATGTGGCCCGCTCTTTCAGCGGCGACAAGCGACAGCTTCAAGCGATTATCAAAGCCGCCATCAGCCACCGCGGACTTTCCGTGATCGACGTGATTTCCCCCTGCGTCACCTTCAACGATCATGAGGGCTCGACCAAGAGCTACGGCTACATGAAGGACCACGAAACCGCTCTCCACGAGTTGGATTATGTACCGTTCTTCGAAGATATCTCAGTTGAAATCGCCGAGGGCGAAGTCCGGGATGTCCGCATGCACGACGGTTCGCACCTCCGCATCCGCAAGCTGGACCGCGATTTCGACCCAACCGACCGTCTGGCTGCCCTGGCAGCGCTTGAAGACGCTGAAACCAAAGGGGAAGTGCTCACCGGCGTGCTCTACGTCAATACCAATAAGCCCACTTTTGTGGATCTACTAAATTTGTCGGACGAGCCGTTAGCTACGCTGCCGGAAGCCAGACTTCGACCGTCCAGGGCAGTACTGGAAGAACTTATGGAACAGCTACGTTAACTTTTGCCGAGGAAATCGGACGGCCGGGCTCGATTTTTCATTGATTTTATACATTAGCTGATGCTAATATCGTGACCGGTCTGTCATCCTCCGAGACAGATTGCAGTAAAACTTTATGCCCCACGCCTTCATTGGCGCGGGGCTTTTTTGTTTGCGGGGGCCTTTCTGTTACCGGGCAGGCTGGGGGCAATCCGCGTCCGTTCCAGGCCGTATCCGGTTCTGGTGGCTCGGGTGCTTGCGACCCGATTCCAGTGTAGCGCGGGCTGCGCGTGGAACACGGAGATTTGGAGGGCGTATTCGTTAAGAGAGCGGCTTCCAACCGGGCGGTTCCGGCCAGCTCGGAGAAAAGCGCAGAACCAAGCCAAATTTCGCGGAAGTTCAAGCTTAACTGCGGGTTAGGAGGATGGTTAGGGGGCTGCCGATGGGAATTGAGTGGGGTAGCCGGGCCGTCCGTACAGCGGCCGCGTGCGAGGCCGGATTTATTTCAAAGTGCTGTGACTGACACGGCGGCCTTGCTATAAAACCCTTAGTTAGGCGCTTGCGGGGGCGCCGGTCTTCCTGCGGCTTCCTGCGGCTTGCGGTCTCGATCTACGGTTGATCCTAAAACGGCAGTTGACTGCCAGGGTGGACGGCGAGTCTATGACCGGTCGATGTTTCCCTCTGTGGCGTGCTTCACCCAATGGGTGAGTCGGCTG
>PLDF01000377.1 GCA_003135055.1 Bryobacterales bacterium
GGTGCGTTCGGCGTGAGCGCGGGCACGGCCTGCGCGGGTGCGGTCCCGAACGGCGTGGGCGGGGCCGGTGGCGCGAGCGCGGGCGCGCGGGGCGCAAGCGCGGCGATCAGGATGACGGCGGCTGCGAGCGGTAAATGAGTCACCTGGCTTTGGCCATGTCTCTACTATACTTCTCTACTTGCACCCACTCTACTGCCCCCCGGGGACCGCCTGCGCCACGGCGGCCGCCTGCACTACGGTAACCGGCGCACGCCAGATACTGAACTTCTGGGCGGACGGATCGAACACGCTCACCTGGCAGGTGTAGTTGCCGGCGCGCAGGGTGCTCATCGGCAGGCTGAAACGCAGCGGCACCGCCTTCGTCTTCGCGTTCAGGCCATCGGTCACCTGGAGCGGATCGGTCTGAAACTCTTTGACTTTGCCGCGATAGAAGGTTACGGTAGCGACAATGGGCTCGGTGGATGCCGCGGCGGGCTCGTAGGCTTCGAGATAGATGTACATCTCCTGATTCTTGTTGAAGACGCGCGTTACGCTCGGGACCATCTTCTTGCCGTCCTGGAACAGCGGGTTGAGCGTCAACAGCTTCTTGTCCTTTTCGGCGTTAAAAACGGCCTCGCTGAGCTGGGTGCGCTGGCTGCTCAGAATCACGGAGCTGATGGGCAATTTGACTTGCTCGGTAGTCAGGTCGGGGATGACGAACGGATGCTCGAACGTTCCCATCTTGCCGGTCTCGTTTTCGCGCGCCAACATCTTGAGCTTGTACTTGCCCGGAGGCAGAACGTAACCGGTATCGTAGGCGATGGGACGCTTGGACAATTCGGCGGCGGTAGAATCGCTGAGCTTGATGCTGGCGATGTCGCGCACGTTCTGAACCGTCTTGCCGGTAGCGGCATCGGTCACCTGACCGACGAAATCGATCACGGTCTTTTCGGCGCCGCCCTTTTTGGCGAGTACCAGCTCGCTGCCGGGAATCTTCAGGGAGATGGGCACGAAGTAGCGGTCTTTGGCCAGACGGAAGTAATCGACTTCGGCCACCATGGTGAGCTCGGTCACGGGGTCGGATAGCATGAGCGCTTCGGTAAGCTGGCGTTCCTTATCCGAAGCGGTGAATTTCTGAAACAACTTACCGGCATAGTAGCCATGGCGGTAATCGAGCGGAGCCAGTTTTGCCGACAAAGCGGGAGTCTTAAGCTTGATATCCACTTTGCGGAAAGCGCCGTCCATCTTTTCGTTGGTGGAATAGTAGCCGATGATGTAGTAACTCGAAACGTCCTGCTGCGCCTGCACGATGCCCATGGAAAGGTCGTTGTTATCGAGCAGCGCCTTGCCACCCGTGTCCGAGGCCAGAGTATAGAGCGTTTCCTGCTGGCCCTGTAAGTTACTCTGCGCGGAGCGGGCGGAACTGCCGCTATACATGCCGGTGCCGCCGGGCGAAGTCTTGGTGGCGTCGCCCAAGGGAGCGGAGGCCACCAGGCCGCGCGCATCCACGGGATAGAAGGCGACGTTGGCGCGGATGGCGGCGTTGACGGTGGCGCGCAGCTGCGCGTCGTTATCGAAGCCGTTCTTGGTCATGCCGCTGGCGAAATAGACCAGCGCCTTTTTCTCATTGAGCGAGCCGAGCATGCGGACAGCGGTTTCGAGCGCGGTCAACTGCCGGTCGGTATTGAAGATGTTGAATTCGCTGTCGTCCTGCACGAAGGCGGCGCCGGTGTCGGAGGCGGCGTCGCTACTGTCGGTTTCGTCGAAACCCGAGCCTTCACCCACGGTGAGGTTCTTGATCTCCTTGGAGAGAAGATCGCGATCTTCGGTGAAATCCTGGACTACCTTGATATCGCTGGAGAAAGTCATGAGGGCGACCAGGTCGGACGGAGTCATCTTCTCCTTGAGGAACTTCTGCGCTTCTCTCTGGGCGCGCAACTGGTCCGGAATCGGCATGGAAGTCATGTCGAAGAACAACACCAGCAGGCGGCGGTCCTTGTACTTCAGGTCGCCCGGCTTTTCGGGGGAAATCTGGTTCGCGGTGAGGGGCTTGATTTCAGGCTCCTTAGGCGTCTCTTCCTTCTTCTTTTCCAGCTTGGAGTCGACATCCACGTTGGCGTCGACAGTGGCCGCTTCCGACAGCTCTTCGTAGTCGAAGAAGGAAATGGGATACGCCTTGCCGTCCTCAGCGACGCTGAAGTCTTCCTTCTTCAAACACATCGCGCCGGGCGCGTCGGGCGCGGCGGACGCCGTGCACATTTTGACCGGGTTACCCTTCTTATCCTTGACAAAGACCGTCTCCACCACCAATTGCGTAGTGGTACTAAAAATTTTCCCGCTGTTGGGGACCAGGACTCCGTTCAGCTTCTGATCGGCCGGCGGCGGCGCCTGCGGCTTGGGCGGAAGCTGTTGCGCGAAAGCCGCCAGTATGCAGACGAGAAAGGTGGCGATAATCGGTTTCCTGGTCATTTAGAAATGGAACCTCACTGTCATATTGAAGGAACGCATGTTACTGACGCCGGTTGGCAGGCCGAACTGAGTGCCGCCAAAGGTCATGTTGTAACCCGTGTAAGTTACGTGATTCAACAGGTTGACGGAATCGAATCGAATGTCGAGATTTTTCCGCTCGCCCACGCGGATGGTGCGGCTGGCGGAGGCATTCAAGCTGAATACCGTGGGACCAGTGACGATATCCCGTCCCGCGTCCCCCCACTGGCCCGAGGGAGGCGCCGCAAAGGCATTCACGTTGAACGGATAACCCGCGATCGCGGGATAGAGCGACCCGATCACTTCCGGGCGAACCTGTCCGGTGATGCCGGTACCCTTGGTGGTGCTGTTCAGCACGGGAGTCTCGGGCGTACCGGTGGCCAGAGAGACATTCGGACTGATGGTCCAATCTTTCAAGGCGGTGGCCTTCCAGCCTTTGAGCAGAGCCGCCGCATGGAGGCCCTGGCCGCTGGAAAATTGCAGCGAACCAGTGAGCCGGTTGGTCTGGTTGCTGGGCGAGAGAGCGCGTTCGGCCTTCAGATCGAGCCAGTTCTGCGCCAGCACGGAATTGCCCTGGCCCCGGCCGCCGAGCATACCGTCATCCATCAACTTCGAACGGGAGTAAGTAAAGTTGCCGCCGAGCCCGTTGTGCATGCGGCGCTGCAACTGCCAGGTACCAGCTTCGTAACTGGAATTACCGCCGGTGGTTTCGTACTTGAATCCGGTGGGCAGACCGATGGGAACGCCGACCGAGCCGCTGGGATAGGTGTTCGGAATGAACTCCTGCGGCAGGTCGGTTCCCTTGGTCGCCGCGTAGGTGGTTGTGACCACTAACGATCCCTTGAGGTTTTGCTGAATGGCGAACTGCCAGCTCTGCGCGTATCCGTTTTTGAAACCGGGATCGACTGCAAAGGTATTGGAAATCTCGCCGGTGGCCGCTTCGACGCGGTTGCCATTCGCCAGAATGTTCTGAATGGTGAGCGGGTTGGTAGCGGTATTGGAAATGGTGAACGAATCGGACAGCGGCGATTGCTGCGCCATCTGGTTCGCGATGGTCTGGTAGAAGGAGGTATTCCAGTAGATTCCGTAGCCGCCGCTAAGCCTGGTGGAATGCTTGATCCAGGGCCGGTAGGCAAATCCGGCGCGGGGCGCGGCGCCGCGTTTATCGGGCCGCAGCAGGGAACTGGGCAGACCGAGCGACCCGGCCGATTCGCACGTGCCAACGGCAGTGGACGGCAGTTCGGAGGTGGAGCAAACCGGCGCGGCCGAGGCGAAACCGGGAGCGATAGCGAGATTCACCAGCCGCCCCTGCTCCTCCGTGAACGGCTGCGAATAATCCCAACGGAGTCCCAGGGAAAGGCTGAGCTTGGATGAAATGTGCCAACTGTCGTTAACGTATATGTCCCACCACCGCGTACGGAAATACTTATCGGCGTTGCCATAAGCGATGGAGCTGGAGTCGGGAATACCGAGCAGGAAATCGGCCATATCATAGCCGCTGCCCAGGGTGGTGGTGGCGCCGGGCGCCTCTGTGGCGGCTCCATTGAAGGTGAAGCTGCCGCGCGCGTTCGATTCGTTCACCGGATTGAACTGCTGGAAGCGGATATCGCCGCCGAAGGTCAGCTCATGCGTGCCCTTGATCCATTGCAGAGAATCGCTGACGGCGCTGGTCTGATTCCGCTGCAAGGACGGGTTGCCATCGCTCAAGCCCTGGAAGTTGGAGAAATTAAGCGAAGGAGGACCCCAATAAAGCTGCTGCTGGTCGGTCCCTTGAATGCCCAACTGCTGCGCCAGATCGATGCCCTTGGTTTCGAAGAAAGGGTCGGCGGTGTTGGTGGAGCGGGTGAATTGATAGCTTAGCCGGTTGAACAAATGAGTGGTGAAGCGATGCGTCCAGGCCGGGTTGAAATTGTATCCGGAAGTCTTTGTGCTGTCGAGAAAATTGAAGAAATTGGGCGAGATGCCGTTGGAATCCTGGTAACCTTCGGCGAAACTGATCTGGTCGTGCTGACTAAAAGAATGGTTGGCGCGGATGTTGATGTTATTGAGGTTCGAGATGCTGGTATTCGAAAGCTGGTAGTTATACCGGGCATTCCCGAACAGGTTGGGCTGCGGGTAATAGCTCAGCAGACCTACCGCCGCCGAATTGATGCGATTGGCGGGGATTACATCCCCGGGGAACGGCTGGCCGGTGGTGGGGTCGTAAATCGTAACCGCTTGTCCGGTAGTGGAGCTTAAGGCATTGGAAAAATCGCCGCCGCGCTCGGCCGCGGTGGGTACCGCTCCGAAAAGCGTGCTGGCGCTACGTGCGCGGTTCAAGTTGTAAGTGACCGTGAAAGTTCCACTGTGCCCACTATCGTCGAACAGGTGAGGAACCTTGAGAGGACCGCCGAAGGTGAAGCCGGCCTTGAACTTGGCATAGGACGGCTTGGCAGTCTGAGCGCCGGTCAGGGAGTACGACTCCGCATCCCATATGGAGTTATCCAGCGTGAAGACCACGTTGCCGGTATATTGATTGCGCGGACTTCTGCGGCCGTTGCCGAAGGAGTTGGTATTACCGCGGCCACCGCGTCCCGGCCCGCCGCGTCCGCCGCGTCCGCCGCCCGGACCACCGCCGCCACGTCCACCGC
>PLDF01000051.1 GCA_003135055.1 Bryobacterales bacterium
AGCAATTCGGGATACTGGGGCATTGGGTTGAAGCCGCACTCGGAGTATCGCGGATCGTTTTATGGCAAGTTCGATAGCGATGCGGTTGGGCCGGTTCGTGCTGAGCTGATCAGCGACCGGACGGGAGCGGTGCTGGCCGAAGCGACTATGAGCTTTCTGGGCCTCGGCGTTCCGCCGCCCGCGGCGAGCTGGGGATCGATGCTCAACGATGCGCGCCCGTTTCTATTCGACGCGCCGCATCTGGTCGTCTTCCCGGCGATCGCGGTGATGCTGTGCGTGCTCTCGTTCAATTTCGTCGGCGACGCGCTGCGCGATGACCTCGATCCGCGGACGAGGATCGCAGTCGGACTGTGACCGTCAAGCTGCCGTTCTGTTGGTAATTCTGCCATGCGCATCGGCGTCATCTCCGATACCCACGGGCTATTGCGGCCAGAGGCGCTGCAAGCGCTCGCCGGAGTAAACCACATCCTTCACGCAGGAGATGTCGGCGACCCGAAAATTCTGTCGGCCCTCGAGGCGATCGCGCCGCTGACCGTGATCCGTGGAAACATCGATCGAAGCGGTCCGTGCGCAGCGCTGCCAGCCACAGAGATCGTCGACCTGGGCGGAACGACCTTTTACCTGCTGCATGATCTCCATGAGCTGGACCTTGATCCAATGGCCGCCGGGATCTCGGTGGTCATCAGCGGACACTCGCACAAGCCGCTCATCGAGCGTCGCCGGGGCGTGCTGTATCTCAATCCCGGGAGCGCGGGTCCGCGGCGATTTTCGCTGCCGATCACGATTGGGCTTGTCACGCTTGGCAAGGGCTCGCCGCAGGCTGAGATTATCCCCCTTGTACGGTGAGGACAGAGGCTCTTTGCCCCCGTTTGACAGCGAGCGATTCGGGGATTCCCCGGCTCTGACGACAAAAATCCGATAAAAACATTGCATAAGCTGGGGATGTGCCTTTATTGTGCTCGGCGGAGGAAATACCCATGAATGTTCGCAAGGCAGTTTTGGGCTACGTCATCGGCTTATCGCTCGCGGCAGGCGGCGTGTCCATCGCGCACGGGTCGGCTGCCCAACAAATAAATCCGGGACGCTACCCCAACCTTGCTGCGGCGCAGCGGCTCACCGAGCAGGCCTACGCCAAGGTTTCTGCCGCACAGGAAGCCAACGAGTTTGACCTGGATGGGCATGCGGCAAAAGCCAGGGATCTGCTCAATCAGGCGAACCAGGAACTGAAAGCCGCAGCGGCAGCAGCGAATCACCACCGGTAATCCCGAACAACCAGGGCTCAGCACACGCACATCGCGGATCAGGCTGACGACCAGGAAAAGAACACACTGCCTTTCCGGTCAGCCTGCGCCGCAGCTTTCCATTCCTCGCGCAGCAGGCTCAGAGGATCGAGCGAGGCCCTTGCACGGCCATGATTCCGGCCCTCCGGCTGGCGGCACACGGATCGAAGGCCCACGCCTTAATACGCCCAGCTGCAGTCGCGGGTGAAATCAGCGGTGTCGGCGCGCTGCCAGGTGGTGCCGGCCTTCTCGACTGCAAAGATTCCGCCGCTGCCGCAGAAGCTGCCGCACATTTTGATGACCGACACCAGGGCGTGCGTGTGGGTTCGGTCGAAGCCGGGAACCCCGAGGAAGCGCACGTGCCTGACCGTTCTGTAACCCCCGCATTTGGCGGTGTCGGCGCCGTGGGTTTCCAGACAGCTTTGTGCCTGGGCAGCGTCGGCCGCGGAAAGCAGCCGGTATCCCTGCGGGATCGCGAATTTCGGCTCCCAGCGATGGCTCTGCGCGTTGGCTGCGACAAAAGCGTCGTCCATCTCATGCTCGTCAGGCGTGGACGGCTTAAGGCAGCTGCCGCCAACCTGCGGAATATCGGTCACTGACTTCTCGGAGAAGACCAGGGGCTCATCGCTCGGAGCCTGGTAGAGCGCGGAGTAAACCTCGTACGCCTCGGCAGGGGCTGCTCCGCCACCGGCCTGGTTCAGCGGATTGGTGGCCGAAAGATCGGGGACGCGTGGGTTGGCCGGCGCCCTGGGGACGTGGCGCGGAATGAGGCGCAGTCCGATGATGGCCACGGCGATGGCGACCAGAATGAGCCGGAAACCCAAACGCGGCGAAAGACGCATGCAGAGCTCCTGAAGAGAAATTGTAGAAGGCGGCCAGAATCGGGCACGTAGGAGGGGTCGCCGCTCTCGGCCAACCTTGGGTGAGGCGGAGCGCAGAGCGTGCGGACGAAGGCGGCCCCGTTTCACGAGGCGAATCATCTCCGGCGCCCGTTCCCCGGGCCTGACGGCCATCTTTAATGGCGGTTTGACGGCGAATTTTCGATTCTCCTGCTATAGACTGATTCGAAATCACAGGAGCGCCGCCAGGTTTCCGCAGGAGGCATTGCACGATGGCACAATTGACTCGGACCGCGATTCCCATGCAACGGACGATCCTCGCTTCTCTCGCTTTGCTGTTGCTGGCCGTGACGATGCGGGCACAAATCACCACCGGATCGGTGCGTGGCATCGTCCAGGACCAGACCGGCGCCCGCGTGAGCGGAGCGCAGGTCGAAGTGCGGATGCCAGCGGCAGCGGCGATCCGGCGCGCCAAGTCGGACAGCCATGGGGAATTTCTGCTGGAGAACCTGCCCCCAGGGCAGTACACGATGACCGTCTCCGCTCCAGGCTTTGCCCTGGCCTCGGCGGAGGTTGTGGCTGCGGTGAGTTCGGTCCGGGACATTACGGTGCGCCTGACCCCGGCTGCCGTGCAGCAGTCGGTGCATGTGAAGTCGCAGGGTTCATCGATCACGGAGCAACCGATCGACTTGGCTAGCGATGTTCACCAGAGC
>PLDF01000489.1 GCA_003135055.1 Bryobacterales bacterium
CCCCTTTTCTGAAGCGGGTAAGAGGAAGGATATCTTGGCGCGAAAGCGGTAAATCCCCAGGGGTTTGGGGGCGGAGCCCCCATTTCAGAGCCTTTTTCCATAGGTGTTGGTTCGGTTTGCAGGAGCCAGCTCCGGTTAGGCTTTGGAAGTTTGAGGCTTGGATGGTTTGGCGCGGATGAGCAACTTGTTCTCATCGAAGACTCCCAGTTCGTAGAAGCTGAACCAGACCCGCCATTTTCCGTCGCCGACCAGCTCGAGGCCGATCGGTTCCCGCTCAGAGCCCGGCCGACGAATACGTATGCTTGATTCCAGCGGATCTGTCCGCCCGGACTGACCTGACGAGCTTGCCAGCCGGCCGGATATTCGACAGGCGCACGGGGCGCCCTTTGGGCCCGTGCACGCGCGATAGACACCCGAAAACCACTATGCGGAATCACTAAGTCACGGTGAGTTTCCGCGGAGACGCCGAGGCGCAAAAACCGGCGCTAAAAAGAAACCTCAAAGGCTTTGCCTTCTCTGCGCTTGACTCCGCGCCTCCGCGTCTCTGCGTCAAGACTTGCTCCCGCTAACCCATGATCTTGGCGACAGCCTGATTGAACTTGCTCATCTCTTCCTGCGTGCCGACAGTGACGCGCACCTTGGTGGGCCACACCGGCCAGATGCGGCCGATGATGATCTTCTCGTCGGCCATCTTTTGGGCGAAATCCTCGCCCTTCTGCTTCACTTCCATCATGAAGAAGTTGCCTTGGCTGGGGACAAACGAGATGCCCTTCTTCTCCAGGAAAGAGAAGGTGTTCTCGCGGATCTGCTTGCACAGCGCGCGGCGCTCCTCGACCAGGTTCTTGACCTTCATGCTGGCCGTGGCGCAGGCCAGTCCGGTGACGGGCAGGAATCCGCCCGACGAGAAGGGGCGCATTTTGGCCAGCAGGTCGGGGCGGCCGATCGCCATGCCGGCGCGCAGGCCCGCCATGCCGTAGACCTTCGAGAAAGTGCGCAGCACGATGACGTCCTTGTCGGCCGCTGCCAGGCCGATAGCCGATTCGGCGTCGCCGGAAAAATGAATATAGGCCTCGTCGACCACCACCACGGCGTCCTTTTTCTTGTTGGCCAGCAGGTATTCGATGTCCTTAATCGTGGTCAGAGTGCCGGTCGGATTGTTCGGGTTGCAGACGTAGTAGGCGCCGGCGTCCGGATCGGCCTTGATCATCTCCTTCACGTCGTGCGAGTAGTCGTCTTTCAAAGGCACGCGCACAACCTTGGAACCGATGAACGCGGGCGCGCCGCCGCCATAGCCGGGATTGGCCATGACCCAACTGCGCGTGGGAGAGGTGAACGCGCAGCTCGAACGGTGCAGCGGATCGCTGGAACCGGCGGTGGCCTGTATGTACTCTTGCTTCACGCCGAGCAACTCGCTGGCGGTCTTCGTGAAATCGCCCTGCTCGTTGCCGGGCGAGTAGCGCCAGCCCTTCGGCGCCACTTTGGCGATCGCTTCCACACCTTCTTTGCACGGCCCCATGGGGTTCTCGTTGGAGCTGATACGGATTGTGTCGGGGTCCATGGCGCGCCGCGCGCCGCGCTGCTGGCGCTGTTCGGCATCCTGCGCCATGGCAAATTCGTTGTAGAACGGCAGCGCTGCCCCGGCCGTCAACAGCGTGGCCATGCGGGCGATGTGCCGGCGGGTGAATCCGCGTTGTGTGAGTGTTTCAACTTGTTGAGGAGGCAAGCCCCCTCGTTCTGTAAAAGCCATCTCTGCGTCTCCTTACTTTATGTAGATACCCGGGATTGGAACGGCGCGGACCCGGCGGGTGAGCTCAAAGCGGAGAGCAAGTGAACGTGTCCGCGACATTGCGGACCGTCAATTATGTCTACGATACGCAGGATTGCAGCCGTGTGTCAACCGGATTCTCGGGCTGTTCGACCGTCTCTCGTCGATCTGAAGGTGACGCGACTCACAGTTGGCTGCATGACCACACTGGTATCGTATCGCTTGCATATTCAGTTGCTGCCCTCAAGTGGCCTGCGATTGATTTGGTCATGGACCCGGCGCCGAATTCGGCTTTGGCGGGCATGGCCAGCTCGGAGTGGATGACAATATCGCCGGGCTCGACGCCATCGTCGGTGAACTGGATCTGCCGAGGGCGGCTGGCAGATCCGCATCCTCGATCCCCCCGCTCCTTATTACTATGGAAAGCTTCTCTACGGCCCCGGGGAAGCCTGTTCCGGGAGACGAGGCTGGCCGGCTTCGCGGCACTGTGCCCGCTAACATCCCCGAACGCCGTTTAGGTTCTAGAGCCAGTTTCCGGAAACCCCGCTTCGCGACCACTTATCGGAAACAACCGGGGACGATTGCTAAAATCGAGCGATGCCCTCGCAGGACGTATCCGGCGTGCTGAAGGCGATTATCGGCGCGACGTCTTCGACCGAGACATCTCGAAGCGGATTTGAGAAAATCGAGTCTGAGCAAGAATCAATGAGCGGCTGCGGCGGTGGTTGCCAACAGCGCTATCTTGCGCCTGAACGGAAATCCTGCAGGCGGTCGCCTTAGCATGCGAACCCGCGGGTGGTTGCTCTTAATCTGGGTTTGCTTCCTGTTGCGGGGCTGCTTCTACGCTTGCATGCTGCCGTTATGGGAAGGGTACGATGAGTTCGCTCACTTCGGCGTGATTCGCGCAGCCGCGCTTCATGGCGTTCTGTTGGCGCCGCGCGACCAACAAGGCCCGCGCGACGTCGAGGAGTCGCTTGACCTTGTCCCGATCCCTTGGGGCGTGCGCACATGGGAGGTTTTCCACTCTGGGGTCACTCAGGAACAGTTCTGGCGCCTGCCTGAAGCCGAACGCCGCGACCGCGACATCCGGCTGCACGCCATACCGCGAGCGTGGCAATGGCAGGAGTCAAATCGAATCTCGGCGTATGAGGCATACCAACCGCCGCTCTATTACTGGCTCATGGCGCCCCTGCTCTTTGTGATGAAGGGCTCCAGCCTTCTGGCCCAAGCACTCGTGCTGCGCTGTATTTCAGTCGCGATCGCTTCCGCGGCTATCCCAAGCGCGTTCGCCGCATCGCTAGCCGTTGTGCCTCGAAAATCCGTCGCCCTGGGTTGCGCGGCCCTAATTTCCGTAATGCCTGAATTTGCCACGAATGCAGCGCGCATCAGTAATGAGTCTGTTGCCATTCTGCTCTTCTCACTCCTGGTCTGCATAGGGCTGCGGCTACTGGTTCGGAATCCGGACCTGCCGACCGCCCTCTTGCTCGGCACGGTTCTCGGGCTCGGACTTTTGACCAAAGCGTATTTTCTTGCAGCCGTCCCGCCTGTGTTTCTGCTCCTGATCTGCCGCTTTCGCCGAACATGGAAACCCATCGTCGCGTCCGCCGCCATCGCTGCAGCCCTCTCCGGGTGGTGGTACATTCGCAACGAAGTGAACACCGGCGCCTTGACTGGACTAGCAGAACCGGTGTCGCTGAACGGCAGGAGTCTCAGCAGTCTCGTGGATGCCACCCGTCATGTACCTTGGCTCCATGGCATTGACGTGACGCTGCTATCGCATCTTTACTTCTGCGGCTGGAGCGGACTCACTCTGCGAAGCTGGATGTACCACGTATTCTTCGTCATGGCGATTCTTGCCGTCGTGGGCGTGGTCATGCACTTGCGCCGTCCATCAGTCCTTTGGCTCACTGGGATCTATGGGTTCTTCTGGATCGGCGAACTCTACAATGTTTGGCTCCAATACCTCACTAAGAACCTGAGCGGGTCGATGGGCTGGTACATGTACGCCGTCATCGTGCCGGAAATCGTACTATGTGCCTTTGCCGCGCCAGCCCGTTTGCGCGCGTGGGCCGTCTCGGTCGCCGCGATTCTATTCGCCACCGTCGACCTCTATGCCATGCACTGTGTGGCCATCCCGTACTACACGGGGCTGATCGCACATCGAGCGAACGGCGACGCGCTCGCCGCTGTGCGCCTCGGCGCCTACCGGACGTTAGGTTTCGGTGTGATATTCGATCGGCTGGCCGTCAACAAGTGGGCGCCGATTACCTCAGGCGTTCTCATTGCGCTGTGGGTCCTTTACTTGGTGGCCACAATCCTTCTGGGCGCCATCTCCGTGGGCCTGGCGCGGAAGCGTGAAAACGGGGGCGAACCGGGCGCTCGTTAATGCAGTGCGGAACCGGCTTCTTCTTGGCCGGAAATCCACTTGCGGCGGCCACGCAGTGAACGGGCAACTCATCGGTTTCCCAGGCGCTTTGGTTGCGTCAGAAGGACGTCCGGAGCATGTAGCGAGGCAGGAAGCGGTGTTGTGGCCGTAAGACGGGCTTATCGGAAAATGACGCAGACTCCAAAGTATTCTCGGGGAGGCTCGCCCGATCGGCGCCCCGCCAAACGCGCCTCCTTTTCAGGCGTTACCCGCCAGGGCCCCCGATCCACAGCGGTATTTCCGCCATTTCCGCACCTTTAGAAAACCCGGCCACAGCAGCACTTCCGGATTTATTTTTCGCCCCATTTCGGCCATTCTGACGCACTTACGCTCCATCCAGCTCCAAAAACGCCTGCTAGGCTCATGGTCGAGAGAGACTCTTATGGCAACCCCTAAACAAACCGCGGCTAACCGCATGAATGCACAAAAATCCTCGGAACCACCCACCGCCGCTGGCAAAGCCGTATCCCGATTCAACGCCCTCAAGCACGGCATCTATGCCCAACACCAGATCATGTTCGACGAATCCGCCGAAGATCTCGCCGAGCTCGCCGCTGAATACCACGAACACGACTGCCCCGCCGACTCCGGCCAGCGCTTCCTCGTCGATACCCTGGTTCACAACGAATGGCGCCTCCGCCGCACGCGCCGCGTCGAAGCCGAGCTCTGGCAGACCGCCTACAACACCTTCGTGGTAAGAAATATTGATGTCACCTTGACTTGACCTGCACCTCCGGCGACGCCTTCGCCACCGATTCCTCCACCTTCGAGCGCCTCCAGCGGATCGTCAATTCCTGCGGGCGCGCCTGGCGCCGCGCCCTCAACGAACTGCAACGCCTCCAAGCTAAGCTGAAGCCGAAGTGGCGCGCGGCCATGCCCTGCGAACCCCGCAACCCGAATCCGAGCCCACTCCTGAAAATGGGTTCGGTCCGAAACAAGCCGAAAACACCGCCCCCCACAGCCTCCCAACCTGACCCCGCCCCGCCATTTGCCGCCCCGAACGCCCCCGCGAGCCCGGAGGAAACCCGCCCGTCCATTGCAGACCCCGAGCAAAAGCCGCCGGAAGCGGCATGAAGACCCTTTCCAAGCGATCTTCACGCACTACCAATCCGTATCGACGCAACCTTCAATCGCCGCCCCATGCCCAAAGTGTCCATGGAGGCGATCCAGCCAGCTCTATCCGATCAGCCCCGCCCCGGTCCTTATTCGCTCGTGCTTCTGAAATCCAGAAACAGCACTTCCGCGAGTCCGATGCGCGCCCGCGCCGGCACCGCCGCTTCCACGTTGCGGTCGCGCTTTTCGCCTTCCGCGAACTCGATGCTGGAAGGCGCCTTTTCGCCGTTGATCGTGGTGCCCAGGCGGCTCAGGTCCTTCAGGAAAAACTGGCCGGTCGCCGGGTCGCGGCGCAGGCGGAAGTGCTCGCGCGAGACATCGGGAAGGGTTTCGAGCTTGAGGTCGGTCCAGTAATCGCGGCCGCCGCGGCCCACCACAATCTGATCCTTGGTCATGCGGTAAGTCTTGCGGCCGCCGGCGTCCTGGTATTCGATAATGGCGCATGCGCCGTCGTTCGCAGCCGCAGCGGGCGCGGCGGGAACCGTATCATAACTTTGCGACGCGGTCTCGGCGCCGGCCAAACGGCGGGTGGAGATCCGTTTCGTCATGGACCCGGCGCCGAATTCGGCTTTGGCGGGCATTGCCAGCTCGGAGTGGATGACAATATCGCCGGGCTCCACGCCATCGTCGGTGTTCTCGATGATGCGGATCTGCCAGCCGCCTTCGGGGGCGGAAACGGGCGGCGACTGTTTGGAAAGCTTCAGCTTTTCGGCGATCGATGGCTTGCGGAAAGACTCCAGCTCGGCGTCCAGTGCGCGGCGGGCCTCGTCGGTGATTCTAGGGAAAATTCCGCGCAGCCGCTCCATGTCGCCGGGATGCAGATAGACGTGATAGATAGCCGGGGGCAGCGTCGAGTAGTGCAGCGGCTCCAGGCCCTCCCGCATGTTGCGGAGAATCTCGTGGATGATGTCGCGAGCGGTGGCGGCGCGGTCCATGGTTCATTCCGTCGGCGCTACGGGTGGGCGTCTTTGGCGCAGCGAAAGCCGATGTTCGGCGCTGTCCAGCGGGCGGGAACCGTGGTCGAATCCCAAATCACGTTCTGCGCCAGCGGATCGTCGAAAGATTCTCCGCGGACCTGGTACCAGGGCTCGTCGGCTCGCGGCGCGGGGTTGAGCTTGATACGGAAGTTCTCCACGGCTTCGTCGCTCGGCGGGCTGAGTTGCTCGATCAACTCCCACACGTTGCCCACCATTTGCAGCGCGCCGTAGGGGCTGGCGCCTTCCGGGTGGGAGCTCACCGGCTGCGGCTTGTGCGTCCCCACGTTGGCGCGCGCCGGGTCGTTTTGATTGCCCCAGGGAAACGCGCGGCCGTCTTCCCCACGGGCGGCTTTCTCCCATTCCTTGGCGATGGGTAGGCGCTTGCCGGCCCATTTCGCGAAAGCGTGAGCGTCCAGAATGGTTACATTGACCACGGGGTAATCGGGCTTGTTCTCGGAAAACCCTTTGGGCAGGGGGCGGCCGCTCGCCTTGCAGAATTCGGCGTAAGCCGCGTTGGAGACCTCGGTCTTATCGATATAGAAGGCCGGCAACGGGACCTGGTGCTTGGTTTCGCCGAACTCGAACTCGCCGGCCGGTATGAGGATCATGTCGCCCGTGGATGTGGAGATAGTTTTCGCCGCCGCGGCCGGCGCAGGCGCGGCGGGCACAACCGCCGCGGGCTCAGCCGCATGCGGCCGCAGCGCGAAGTAGAGTCCCGCGCCAAACACCAGCACGGCCGCGGCCATGGCCGGAATCAGCCAACCGCGGCTTGAAGCGCCCGGTTGCGGCACAAGCGCCTGCGGCCCTGGAAGCCCCTGCGGCGCCTGCGCGGGCGGCCATGGAGGCGCCTGCGGCACAGGGTCGCGGCGATCCGGCATCATGACCGTAGCGGCATCCGGCGTAGCGATCATCTGCTCCAGTTCGGCGCAGACCGGTGCGAAGCCCTGCGGCCGGTCCGCGGGATTCTTGTTGGTGCATTTCGCCACCAGGTCGCACACCCCCTGCGGCACGCCCGCCTGATAGAGCGGCTCGAGCTTGAGCGGTTCGTTGAGAATGCTGTAGAAGATGCGCTCCACCGTGTCGCCCGCAATCGGCTTGGCGCCGGTGAGCAGCTCGAAGAGCAGCACGCCGAAAGCGTAAACATCCACCTGCTCGGTGATGTTCTGACCGGTGACCTGCTCGGGCGCCATATAATACGGCGTGCCCAGCACGAAGCCGGCGCGCGTCATAGCCAGTCCCTCGGTTTTGGCAATGCCGAAATCCATCAGCTTCACCACGCCCGCTCCGTTCACGTGGATGTTCTCGGGCTTGATATCGCGGTGGACGATCTTCTGCGTGTGGATGTACTCCAGCGCGCGTGCGACCTGGAGCGCGAGGCGGAGCTTGCTGCGAATATCGCCGGTGTGGCCGTTCTTGATGGCGTGCCGCAGATCCTCGCCGCGAAGAAACTCCATCACCATGAACGGATGCTGTTTTTCGTCTTCGCCGAAATCGTAAATGCTGATGATGTTGTCGTGCGAGATGTTGCCCGCCATGCGCGCTTCGGCCAGAAAACGCGCCTTGGCCTCGGCATCCTGGCATCCGGCTTCGGTGAGGATCTTGATGGCGACGGTGCGGCCGATCACCGTATCGCGCGCGCGATAGACGTGGGACATTCCGCCGCCCAGGAATTCCTCCAGCTCGTACTTGCCGACGCGCGCGGGTAGCTCCATGCAAGGAACTATTGTACTTCGGACTGCGCTGCGGCGATTTCGTCCACCTTACTTGCGATGATGTTCCAACTCGTGGACTATCAGATTCGCGTCCAGGTTTTGGGTATCGTGGCGAATGCTTTCAAAGCCCGTTTGCATATCGGCTCGGTTCGTCTGTAACGAATGCGACGCCGCGCTGACAAAGGAACAAGTCGTGCCCATCGCCTAGAGGAAACGGCATCAATCTAGAAAACGTGTCCGCATTGTGGAAAGCATCGGGCGATTCTACGAGGTTTTCGCCTTCACGTGCCGCTCATAGCTGTGAGGGCGTTACCGTCTAGCCGAGCACCACGAACCTTCGCCCTCAATTCACCCCTCCTGAGACTCAGAAACCTCCGCATCGTCAGCAACAACCGCGTACTTCCAATCGAGACCGACGATCTGGAATTGTTGTTTGCAGCTCCGGCAAGAAAATCGATATCCGACTTTAATAGGCCTAGACGGAACGAAAGTAGAGGCTCCGCAGTCGCATGTGAACGGTGGCTCATCCGGAAAGAAGGTGAAGCCGCCATCCGATTTCTCCACCCGGAACGGCATCCCGCAGGTAAGGCAGACGACAGCTTCGTGGCTGCTTTCAATGGCCTTTTCCAATACTTTCACAGTCGCCCCACAGCCTGCACAGGTGAAGGCTTGGTTCATGGACATCATCGCCGAGAAGTTGTTGTTGACCAGCGGGGCAAGGTCGGCGAGCGTCTTTTCCAGAAACGGTCGCACGGATGATGTCGGAGTCGCAGAGCGTGAAAAGGGCCACTTCGCGTGCAAATAGAACCCAAGCTTTTGCCAGGTTTTCTTTAGCCATTTGCTGTTGGGGCGTTCATCGACCCCAACGACGCGATACGGCCCTTCGGCGATCTTCGCAAATTCCTTCTGCGGTGCCACGGCATATGTCAAGGTTGCCTCGGCGTCAGGTTCTATCGCTATCAACGCTTCAAAAGCCTGCGGCGGCTGCCATTGATGCACTGAGCCCTCGGGAAGCAAATCGCCATAGACCTCGAGCTTTGCATACACGATTGCTTCCATGCACCTGCGAAGTTCCAGGGCAGCGTACCGCAACAAATCCTCATCCTGCTTTGCTAGCATCGCGGTCGCTGCATCATAGGCCTGGCGCTTCTCAGTGGTTGGATCTGCGTAAGGATTCGTTTTCATAAGGTTTTATTGAACGCCTACATTATAGATATGGACAGGAACATCACGCTTGCGGTGGTGAAATTCAGCCGATCCGTCAAGTTTCGAACGCGCCCAAAGCACGGAAGTGGTCTGCTTGAGGGATTGCTCCTCCCTAACGCTAGGACTCTATCTGGAG
>PLDF01000168.1 GCA_003135055.1 Bryobacterales bacterium
GGAGGGGTTGACGAATGGCGGCGCGGTCCATGGCGGCATTCCCGAATCGAGCGTATAAGTCGGGGTGATTCCGTTGTTCGTGTTGGAAAACGTCTGGGTCATAGTGTACCCGGAGTTATGCGTGGAGCCGCTAACCGATACCAGCGCGCCGTAAGACCGGGCATAGGCCGCGCGGATGACGGTCTTCGCGTCTTTCGAGTAGGCCGCTCCAAGGTGCGGGCCGAAGCCCCACGGCCACATATTCGCGAGTGTCCGGGTACCCACGCAACCCTGGCAGCTACCGGCGAACAAAACCGCGCCGGGGATGCCTCCAGCGGCCGGATTCGGAGTCGTCGGGCCGAAATCGGTCCACCGGTCGCCCAAACCGGTAGGAGGAAGATTGCCATCCCAGCGTACGCCGATGTTCAGGACCAGCTTACTCGACACGCGCCAGTCGTCCTGCGCGAATCCGCCAAAATAATAGAACTGCTGGCCGATGAAACGCACCGTATCGATCTGGCCGCTGTCGGCGTAGCCGAGCAGGAACGACGCAAACGCGTTGCCGCCCGCATTGGGATTGGTTCCGCCGGGAACGCCGGTTTCTTCATAACTGAACCCGACGCATCCGGCTTCGCACTGGCGGCCGAAGCCGTTGTAGTGGTTGAGCTGATACATGCCGCCGAACTTGAACGTGTGATTTCCTTTAATCCAGGTGAAATCGTCGTTAAATGCGTAAGTCGTGTTCTCCGAGCCGTTGTCGGCCTGGCCGCCCCAGGTACTGTAGGTGTCGCCCGTCCCGCCCGAGAACAGGTTGACCAGATTCTCGTTGCAGTTGGGAACGTTGCCAAGGCAGAACTTGCTTTGCCAGTTGCCGATGTATTCCTGCGGCGGCTTGTGATCCTGAACCCAGTCGTTACCGCCGGCGTAGAAATGGTTCAGCTTGTTCGGGCTGAGCGTCCAATCCCAACTCATGCGGAAAACATCGGTCCCTTGCGTCAGGTCGTTGTAGTTCGTGAAAAGACCGGGCAGGGTGGCCGGGCCGTCGGGACCCGGAGTCATATGCTCGCGATCATGCCCCCAATAGCCCGTAAGCCGGTGTTTCGCGTTGAAGATATGGTCTCCCTTGAGACTATATTTGTTTACGGGGTATACCTGGGTACCCGAAGTCACTAGATAATTATTGGCGACGTAGGCCGCCGTACCGGCAGCGGCGCCGTTATTTGGAGCGATGGATCCGCTGCTTTGGAAAACGCCTAGCGCTTTGACCGCCGCGGGGCTCCAAAGGTTCTTGGGCACTATGTTTCCCGGAAAGAGCTGGCGAGTGACAGTTCCATCCGCATTGGTCACCTGGCTCAGAGGATCGTAAATCGGAATCTGCGCACCGGTTGAGGTCACCCATTTCGAAAAATCGCCGCTATACATTTCGGGAGTGGGAACCGTGAATGTGGTGCCGTTGGCGCCGGTGCGGTTGCGGAAACCCTCATACGAGAAGAAGAAGAAGCTTCGGTCTTTTCCGTGAATGATTTTCGGAATCCAGATGGGCCCGCCGGCGGTCGCGCCAAAATCGTTCTGCTTGTAAATAGAGTTGGCGATTCCGGACCGGTTGTTGAACCAGTTATTCGCGTCAAAATCGTTGTTGCGAAGGAATTCGTACGCCGTGCCGTGGAACTGATTGGTGCCGGACTTCGAGGCATACGTCAGATTACCGCCGCCCGCGTGGCCGTACTCGGCCTTATACCCGTTGGTATCGACCGTGAACTGTTCGATGGCCTCGACCGATGGCGAATTCGACGCTACCCAACTCTTTGAGAGCGCGCGGCTGGTGTTAGTGGAGACGCCGTCGAGCGACGTGCCATAGGCCGCGACCTGACCGCCGCCTACGCTGAAGCCGTTGTCGCCGCCGAGGTTCTTGGCGTCGGGCGTGAGAGACGCCAGATCGAACGGCGTTCTGACGGTTCCGTTTACGACCAGCGGAAGATCGTCCACCAGCTTGTTCTGAATGGTAACGCTGTTCTTGGCGTCTTCGGTCTGTAACTGGACGGCGGTCGCCTGAACCTCGACCGCCTGCGTGGATGCGCCCAACTCCAGCGCCGCATCGGCCCGGACGTTGCTGCCGGCATCGACGGAAAGACCCGTCTCTTCGTGCGGACGGAAGCCCTGCTTTTCGACGCGCACGGTGTACGTTCCAGGCTGCAGGCTGGGCACGGTGAACTCGCCCTGACCGTTACTGGCAGCGACGATGGCGACGTTGGTTGCGCTGTTGGTGATGGTGATTTTGGCTCCCGGCACGACGGCGCCCGAGGCGTCGCGCACCGCGCCGGTAATGGCGCCGCGCTCCGATTGCGCGAATACGCTAAGAGAAAGAAGCGCGAGCCAGACGATTCCGCGAACGGCGCTTCCCGAACGACATAGATTCATATCATCTCCGTTGATGGGGTCCGCTTAGACCCCTGAAAATCTTGGATGCACTACAAATTCGATCTTCCCCGGCGAACGGCAATTCGGTCTAGTGCGGTAAAACCCGGATGAATAGTCTTGGTCCCAGTTACGGCGCTCGCCCTGGCCGTCAATGCCAACGCCACGCAGCAGACGCCTTCGGGCTTGCCGCCCAAAGCCGCCAAAGCATCATTTACATGCGGCCCGGCGTCCTAGGGCCTTGTCCTTCGCAAGCTCACGTAAGCCTTCAGCCGAGGAGGAGCCTTCGATGAGAAACGTCGGCATATGGAGCATACGGGCGAATTATATATCATCTTGCGCCAGTGCGGAAGCGGTAGTCCCCTGTCTTCTCCTGTCTTCTTACCTGTGTTACCGCGTGCGGACATTTTCGGAGCGTCGGCGGAAGATCGGCGGCGCCTGAAGGTTGCGTCGATTAGATAGAGATCGGTTGGGGATTTCTTGGAAATCGCCCGGAGAGCGGCGTCGATTGCTTCCATCGGGTCTGGGAAGCGATCTGCGGGTCTTGGGAGGGTTTTCGCGGGGGCCGGGGTGGCGGGGCAGGCAAACGGCGGGGCGGCAGGCGCGTCGTCGGGTGGTTTGGGGGCTGCGGGAGGCGGGGTTATCGGATTTTGACGGACCGAACCCATTTTCGCGGAACTGGGTTTTGGTTGTTCAGGTTGCGGCGGGGGTGCAGGCCCGGCTTCGGTTGGCGGGGCGGCGGCGGGCTCCGCTTCGGGTTCCCGGCTTCGCAGGCCATGGGCCCGCGCCCCTTGTTGGAGCTCTTTGAGGGCGCGGTGGTAGGCGCGCTCACAAGAATTGACGATCCGTTGGAGGCGCTCGAACGTGGGGGCGGCGGTGGCGAAGGCGTCGCCGGAGGAGCAGGCTGGGACTTCGATATTTTCTGCCAGGAAGGTGTTGGTGGCGTGCTCCCAGAGCTCGGCTTCGACGCGACGCAGACGGCGAAGGCGCCATTCGTTGTTAACGAGAGTGTCGACGAGGAAGCGCTGGTTGGCATCGGCGGGGCTGTGGTGTTCGTGGTATTCGGCGGCTAGCTCGGCGAGGTCTTCGGCGGATTCGTCGAACATGATCTGGGTAGTGGCGAAGATGCCGTGCTTCACGGCGTTGCAGCGGGATGCGGCTTTTCCTTCGGTGGTGCGCGGTCCGGTAGATTTTTGCGAATTCATGCGGTTCGCCGCGGTTTGTTTAGCTGTCGGCATAAAACCTCCGATTAGAGCCTAGCAGGCGTTTTTGCGGCTGCAGGGGAGCGGCGGGGCTTAAGTGCTTTAGAATGGCCAAAAAAGGCCGAAAAATAAAGGTCGAAATCCTGTGACTGAACTTTATGGCCCCGGCGCGGCCGTCATCGGGACGGATGAAAAAGCGCTCCACGCAGCGGCATTTTTTCTGGGGCTGCCGCTGGGTGCTCCTTCGTCAAGTTATTGATGCAGCGGCGGTTTTCATCCGATTTCTCCGTACCAACAGATTCGCTTTAGCGTCTACGGGGTCGATGGAAGGCGATGGAATCTCACCTGTGGGTCGGCAATGAAGCGCCGAGCCAACACATTCGGGCACTCCGCCGCCGGCGGCTACTTCCAGTTACCGATGAGAATGAACGGCGCCCAGTAATATGGGTGCGTCCATGTGGTCGCGCCGCCCTGGCCGCCTAGCACTTGAACTCCCCGGCGATTGGCGTCGAGCCTGCGGCTTCAGAGCTCCGCTGACCATCTGCTCTTGCGCCTGCCGCAACGCTTCGCACTTCCCCAACGCGGGCTTGCTTTGCCGGATGCGGTACATGGTGTCCTTTCGGTAAGCCTGC
>PLDF01000016.1 GCA_003135055.1 Bryobacterales bacterium
CGCTGATCGAGAAGTTTCTCTACCCGAAATTCGGTCCTGGCCAGCTCTGGGAATATGTCGCCGCGCTGGTGAAAAGCAAAGGCGGCGAGGTTCGCATGGGCTGGCGTGCCGGCAAGCTCCACGTGGATGGCGCCCGCGTGGTTTCAGTCGACGCCGTCGATGCCCAGGGAATTTCGCACACCATCCCGGCCGACTATGTCTTCTCCACCATGCCGGTCCGCGAATTGATCCACAACCTCGACGTTGAAGTACCGGCTGAGATTCGCGTGATCGCCGATGGCCTGATTTACCGCGACTTCATCACCGTGGNNCGAAGGTCTGGATCGGCCTCGAATATTTCTGCTATGAGACGGATCGGTTATGGAATATGCCCGACGACGAGATCGCCCGCTTTGCGATTGCCGAGATTGAGAAAATCGGTATCCTCAAAGCCGACCAGGTGCGCGACTCGCACGTTGTTCGCGTTCCGAAGACCTATCCGGCCTACTTCGGGACTTACGACAGATTCGATGAAATTGTTCGCTATATGGACCGATTCGAGAACCTGTTTCTGGTCGGCCGCAATGGCATGCACNNAACACCGAGCAGGAGTACCACGAAGAAAAGAAGTAGGGGCGACGGACCTGGACCCGCCGGGACTGCCGATGTTCACTCCCACTGCGTGGTATGCCGGCGCAGCCACCAGCAGGCAGGAGCGCCAGCGTGCGGGAAGAGCGCCCGGGCACAGCTCACCTGCGCCGTTCCCATGTAGTCAAACTCCTGCTTGTTGCCTTTCAGAGCCGTGGAGAGATACTCCTCAACCTGCACCGAGTCGAACGCCGTTCCCCGAGCCGAGCGCACACGGAATACGGCCCAGTCGGTCACCCACGTTACCACAGCGACCACGATCACTACCTTCGCCGTCAGCTCCAGGATTGCAAGAAATCGCTTCATCGTGACCGCAGGAATATTACCTGCGCTCCATTTTTTGCACCTTTGATCTCTAAACCTTATACGCTGTTCATAATGGAATTCGACTCAATTCAATCTGCCCTGCGCGGCGCTGGTGTGGATGCGTGGCTCTTCTACGACCACCATCATCGCGACCCGCTCGCTGCTGCCATTCTTGGTTTGCCCGATCACGGACTTGTGAGT
Source organism: Bryobacterales bacterium (assembly GCA_003135055.1). GTDB lineage: Bacteria > Acidobacteriota > Terriglobia > Bryobacterales > Bryobacteraceae > PALSA-243. The sequence continues at coordinate 1,135 of PLDF01000016.1, forward strand.
CGCCGCTGGTACTACGTTATTCCCGCACAGGGCGAGCCGCGGAAACTCGTCCATCGCATCGAGTCCGGCAAGCTGGACTCCCTTCCCGGCACCAAGGGAGTCTATTCGTCGTGGCAGGAGCTCGAAACCGGCCTCGACGCGATGCTCGGGCCCTGGCGGCGCATCGCCATGCAGTACTCGCCGAACAACGCGATCATGTACGTCTCCATGGTTGACGCGGGTACCGTGGAGTTGCTCCGGTCCATGGGCAAGGAGATCGTCAGTTCCGCCGATTTGGTCAGCCGATTCCAGGCGGTTCTGACCGAGGAGCAGATCGACAGCCACTACGCTGCGCAGAAGCTCCTCGACGACATTCTTACTGAAGGTTTCCAGACGATCGGCAGCCGTGCCCGCTCTGCGACCCCTGCCACTGAATACGAGATGATGGTTTGGTTTCAGGAGGCGATGCGCCGTGCCGGCCTGACCGCCGATCACGGACCCAACGTTTCCATCAACGCGAACAGTTCCGATTCGCACTACGAACCAACCGCGGAGTCCAGCCGGCCCATCCAGTCCGGGGCGTTTCTACTCATCGATATCTGGGCTCGCGTGAACCGGCCAGGCACCTGCTGGTACGACATCACCTGGACAGGCGCAGTGAACCGAGAGCCGACTGAGCAGGAGCGAGTGATCTTCGCTGTGGTGCGCGATGCGCGCGATGCCGCGATTGACACCGTGCGCTCCGCTTTCACTGATGGAGGCCATCCTGTCTCAGGATTCGAAGCGGACGATGCGGCGCGCTCCGTCATTCGCAACGCCGGTTACGGGCAATACTTCACGCATCGTACCGGCCATAATATTGGCACGGAGCTCCACGGCAGTGGAGCACACCTCGACAATCTCGAGACGCACGATGAGCGGCGCATTCTTCCCTTTACCTGCTTCTCGGTCGAGCCAGGCATCTACCTGCCCGAGTTCGGGGTTCGCAGCGAGGTGAACATGATCACCTCCAAAGACAACGCTGTCGTCACTGGCCGGATCCAGCGGGAACTGATGCGAGTTTAACCGGCGGTATTCATTTATATTCATAAGGTGATGGCCTCGAAAGCGCAGACCCCCGCTCAACCTCAGACTCAGGGCTTTGCTTACGCGGCGCTGATCCTTGGCTGGCTCGTGCCAGGCGCCGGACACCTGCTGACCCGCCACTGGATTCGCGCCCTCCTGCTCTTTATCGCCATCACGGCGATGTTTTCGCTTGGCCTGGCGATGCAGGCCAAGGGTTACGTGCCCAACACCGGGGATCCACTGGAGATGCTGGGCTTCGCCGGCGACATCGGGGCCGGAGCTCTCTATTTTGTCGCCCGCATCTTCTCGCTGGGCCAGAGCACCGTACAGCTGGTCACTGCGGATTACGGGACCAAGTTTGTGGTGGTGGCGGGATTGCTCAACTTCGTTGCCGCGGTCGATGCTCACAACCTCCGGATCGGGAGGAAGGTTTAGGTGCTGGCGCCCTCCCACTTCACCGCGGTCCTGCTCTTCGCCACCTGCACCTCCGTGGTGTTCGGCGTTACGCAGCGTTCCACCCCGCGCGCCATGGTCCGTTATGGTCTCTACTGCTGGGTCCTTTTTGTCGCCTCGGTGATTGCCGCCAGCTGGCTGATGTGGCTGATTCGTCGCTGACGAAACAGACCATCCACCCGCTTACTTTATCCCCGCATGCAGCTCAATTGCGTAGAGTGACCCTCGCGCCCCGATGAACAAAGTCCGCCGATCCTTGCCTCCGAACGTAAGACTGCTGGGGCGCTCCGGTACTTCGAGGATGCCGGCTGGGTGGCCGTCGCGATCGTAGGCATAGACCTGGTCGCCCGCGATATAGACGTATCCCGCCGTATCGGACACAACCGAAGTGCCCCCGCGCTCCGCAAACAGCCGGGTCGTCAGCGTCTCGGCGGGGCCGAGCTGGCCGGTCCAGGTGCGTGCATCGTCTTCGCTGACAATATAGTGCCGGTCTCCCAGGGCAAACGGCGCCAACTGCGAACTTTGCAGCAGCGGCCGCCACGTTCCTCCTGCGATGATCGCGGTGTTGCTGTCGGGCGCGTAGTAATAGCTGCGCGGTTGCGCCAGGAGTTCGCTGCGAATCGCGGTATTGCTGCCGATTCGATAGGTGTAGCCTCTGTGCTCCAGCAGCCAGTCGAGCTGGATGAGCTCGTTATGAAGACCGACCGGCAGCAGCAGCACCGTTCCAGGCGTCGGTGAATCGGTGCCGCCGAGCTCTGACCCCGAGCCTGTGCCAATCTGGATCGCCGTAACGGATTTCTCATTATTGATAGCCAGCAGAGTGGATGGCGCAACGAATCCCAGCACCATGGGCGATTGATCGGTATGCGCCTGAACTTCGGCTGTCTTTTTCTCCCGATCGTAGCGGTAGATGGTGTGCTTCGCCGCGTCGCTGAAGTAGACGGTCCCGGCATCGTCCGAGGTCAGCCCCGATGCGTTGCTGAACCCCGTCGACAATCGGGTGAGACTTGCTCCCGGCGCGAACACCTCAGGCAGCGGAAGGGGCGCGCCAGGATGCAGCGCCGGGGTCAGGGCAAAATGGACGAAGTGGTGCGCGCGCACTTCCACGCCGCTGCCCTGGTCGAAAATGCTGTTATCAAAAGCCAGGCGCGTCTGGCTGAATACCTTCACATTGTCGAAATCCACCCCGGTGGAATCGTGCGCGATGACCGCGTACGGTTTCGGCATGACGTTGCGTGACACGCGGTACATGTAGGTGTTCGCGAAAAGCACATCGTGCACGGATTCCAGTTCTACGGCAACGGCATCGGCGCCTTCAGGATTCTCTTCCTCGGTCTGCAGGTCGTAAATCTTCCAATTGGCCGCGTGATCCAGACGGACCTCGTCGCGCATGTGGTGCTCACATGAGAACTGGTAGATCGCTCCCCGCGTCGTGGTGTTTTCGACCAGCAGCCCGGCCTTCGCTGTGCCGCCATGCGACCAGATGCCGCGCAGGATTCCACCCCCACCGTCGTGAACCCAGAGGCTCGGATACTGCGCGTCCAGCTGCATAGGCGGCTGCTGCGATCGAGGCAGGGGCGGAGGCGCGGCGGGNNCCTCTCGCCCGCCGTCCATTCCACTCCCGCCGCTCGCGGATTGGCGTTGCCGGTGGCGAATCCAATGCCGGTGACGATGTTCGCTCCGCCCCGTGACGCGACCAGCAGGGGGATCGGCGGCCCCTCCCCCTGAAAGTGTGAATCGCTGTCGGACAAGATGAACTGCGTAGTGAAAGGGCTGAAACCGATCAGCACAGTATTGGCATGCAAGTGCAGTGATCCGGTGAGCCGATAGAAACCGCTGGGGAAGAACACCGCCTGGTGAGCGTCGATGGCCTGCTGCAGGACCGCCGTGTCGTCTGTGCCGCCATCGCCTTTGGCGCCGATTTCCCGGACGTTGATCCAGGATCGCATCGGTGGCAGCGCGGGAATGTCGCTCGGGACCGCGGGGGTGGGCTCTTCGATCGGCCTCTCGTGATGACGGAGCATGATCCCCTGTTCACGCCCGTCCGGCCCGATTTCGAGGCCCAGCGTGAACCGATCCTCCACAAAGGAGCGCGTTGTCCCGGGCAGTTCGTCACCCGGCACGCCTTCGACGAAGCTGCTCACGTGCTGACACGCGATGTTCTCCAGCGTGATTTCATCACGGAGATTCTTTGTATCTCCCAGGCGGAGCACGGTCTCGGAGATATTCCGCATCTCGAGATCCCGCCCGTACAGTTGTTCCACTTCGCC
>PLDF01000026.1 GCA_003135055.1 Bryobacterales bacterium
CCCAGCGGAGGCCGGCCATCGCCGTCGCAGCCGCGGTCATGTTCAGCGCCAGGTACGTGTAGGCCATCCGTTGCGAAATGGACGCGCCGGATGCATGTAAGGCGGCCATGAAAAGCGGCACATGCGTCAGGCGCTCCGCGACCAACAGTATGCCAATCACCAGCCCTCCAACGCAGTTCGTCATGGCCTGGTACATCGCGATCTGTCGCGGCACGCCGACCATGTTGCCGGAAAGCATCGAGGTAGCCAGTGCCGAACCCAGTCCAAGTCCCGCAATGACCATCATGGCAGGGAAGTCGCCGAGCTGGCCCCCGCGGTTGATAGTGACCACGATGGCTGCGACCGCCGAAGAAGAATGAATAAAAGTGCGCATCAGCATGCCCAGCAGAAATGCGGCGTAGNNAAGAGCAACCCGACCGACATTCCGCTGGCGACTGCGGGTTTCCACGTCTTCGCCAGTTTGAAGGCGAGAATCAATCCCGTGATCCCAATCAGAAAGAGAATTGAAAGATGCAGGTCCGACGCCGCGATGAAGACCAGAAGCGCCGTGCCGATGTTGGCGCAGGCCAGCACAATCAGCGCCCGCGAAATTGGAAGCAGGCCCGTCGATACCATGCCGGAGAGAATGAACGCGACGACGGACGCGCTCTGCGTGATTGCGCCCAGTACCGCGCCCACCAGTCCCGCCATCGCTGGCCGATGCGTGAGCTGCCCCAGCGCCTGACGGAAGCGCTGGCCGCTCATTTGGCGCAAATTGTCCGATACTCCGCTCATGCCGGAAAAGAAGAAGGCGAGTCCGGCAAGATAGAGCGCGAGAAGTTCGAGCATGGGCGGATGCATGATACCAGTGCCGCTTGAGACTCTTGATGAAAGCCGCAACAGCGCGAAACGCGGGTGGGTTGCGGGTGATACCCTGGTTCGGCGGACTATCGTCGAGAGGTGGTCCGAGTTGAGGCATCGATGAATCGCCGTCAATTTGTTGGGCAGGGCTCGCTGGCTGCGGGGGCGCTCGTGCTCCACGGATCGCGGGCGTGGGCGGAGCGGGCTGAGGCGGCCGTTGCGGATGCTTCCTTTGCGTTCAACACGGAAGATGCCGGGCTGCAGCGTATCTATGACGCCGCGCTGGCGACGCTCGCCGGCAATGCGGTGACCTTCGCGTCGTATCCGGGGCCGGTGCTGGTCGAGGGCAGCGTCTATCAAGGCGTGTGGCTGGAATGCGCGCCGCAGGAAGGCGAGGTATACGAACGCGTTGGGCCGGAGGCGGCACGGCAGCTGGCGCGGAACAATCACCTGATCTTCTTCGCCCTGCAAAAGGAAGATGGGCAACTACCGTGCAGCGTCAAGGCCAACGGTCCGGAATTTGGCCAGATCCAGATGGTCGTCCCGACCGCCGCTACGGCATGGGAACTGGCCCGCGCGGCGAACGACTCTGAGCTCCTGGAGAAGGCCTACGCCGCCTGCGGGCGCTGGGATGCGTGGCTGCGGCGCTACCGGAATACGCGCGGGACAGGGCTATGCGAGGGCTTCTGTACTTACGACACCGGCCAGGACAACAGCCCGCGCTGGAAGGGCGTTCCTAACCGCTGCCCCGACGGCGATGCGCGCCAATGCCCTCAGGCCGAGGGCCTGCCGCGGCTTTGCCCGGATCTTTCGGCCACCGTGTATGGCGGACGCGTGGCCCTGGCCGCGATGGCCAAGGCTCTGGGCAAAACCAGCGAGGCCGACCGGTGGGCAGAGGATGCGGAATCGATCCGGCGCCTTATCGTCGACAAGCTCTACGATCCGCAGGACGGCGCCTTCTATGATCTGGACGCGCAGAATCGATTCGTTCGAGTCCGAAGTACCGCGATCCTGGGCGTGCTCGGCGAGCACGTCGTTGATGTGGAACTCTTCGAGACAATCTGGCGCAGGCAGGTTCACAATCCCACGGCCTTCTGGGCGCCCTACCCGTTTCCGTCCGTCGCGCTCGACGATCCGGCCTTCGTGCGGCCCATCCCGCGCAACTCATGGGGCGGCGCGGCTCAGGCACTCACGGCTCTCCGCGCGCCTCGCTGGATGGAGCACTACGGCAAGCCAGGCGAGCAGGCTTGGCTGATGCAGCGTTGGCTGGAGGCGCTGCAGCGCGCCGGGGAATTTCGTCAGCAGATGGACCCCCTGACTGGCGAATTCACCCTGGCTGACCCCGGCGGATATTCGCCTGCAGCGCTGGTCTTTCTCGATTTTGTGTGGAGGCTGTCCGGCGTTCGCCGGCAGGACGATCAGTTCGAGTGGAATGTCCGCCCGCCCGCATCCCAGGGCCGCTCGAAGTTTGCAGCAACGATCGGCGCGGTGACGGGCGAGCTGATTTATGACGGACCCCATGCTGAACTGCGGTTGGCGGGCAAGCCGATCGCGGACGTCTCCGGGATAGTGCGACTGCTGACCACGACCAGCGGAGAACTGCACGCGGCAGTCGGGACGGCGGAGAACGAATCCGTCGTGACGATGCAACTTCCTGGGCGGCGCAGACGAACCCTGCGCATCGCGCCGAATCAGCGCCACGATTTGCGTGCGGCGAGCGCATAGTCCATCCGGAACCCCCGCAGCCCAAAACCTTATACTGGCTTCAGCAATGGCTTCCTTCCTTCCTGTCGACGAGCAGCTGGACCTGCTGCAAAAGGGCGCGGCCGAAATCATCCGCGTCTCCGATCTCCGCGAGCGGCTGGAAAAATCGCGCCAAACCGGCGTTCCGCTCCGCGTCAAAGCCGGGTTCGATCCCACCGCGCCCGATCTGCACCTCGGTCACACCGTGCTGATGCGCAAGCTGAAACACTTCCAGGATCTCGGCCACACCGTCATCTTCCTCGTGGGAGACTTCACCTCGCTCATTGGCGATCCGTCGGGGCGCTCGGTCACGCGCAAGCAGATGACGAGGGAACAGATCCAGGAAAACGCGAAGACGTACACGGAACAGGTATTCCGCATCCTCGACCGCGACAAAACCGAAGTTCGCTTCAACTCCGAGTGGCTCGACAATCTTGGCTTCGAGGGCATGATCCGCCTCGCCTCGCACTTCACCGTCTCGCAGATGCTCGAGCGCGACGAGTTCCACAAGCGTTTCCAGGAAGAAAAGCCCATCGCCCTGCACGAGCTGCTCTACCCGCTGTCGCAGGGCTACGACTCGGTCGCCCTCAAAGCCGACGTTGAGCTGGGCGGCACCGACCAGAAATTCAACCTGCTTGTAGGCCGCGAGCTGCAGCGCGCCTATGGCCAGGAGCCGCAGGTAGTGCTCACCACGCCAATTCTCGAGGGGCTCGACGGCGTGCAGAAGATGTNNGCACCGACCAGAAATTCAACCTCATTGCCGGACGCGAGCTGCAGCGCAGCTACGGCCAGGAGCCCCAGATCGTCCTGATGACGCCGATCATCGAAGGCCTCGACGGTGTGCAGAAGATGTCGAAGTCTTACGGCAACGCCATCGGCATCCACGAGCCGCCGCAGGAAATGTATGGCAAGCTCATGTCGATCAGCGACGAAATGATGTGGCGCTACTGGACGCAGCTAACCGACCTGCGGCAATCAGAAATTGACCAGATGCGCGCCGACGTGGTTTCCGGTGTGCTGCACCCCATGGAAGCCAAGAAGCGCCTGGCCCGCACCATCGTTGCGGGGTTTCATTCGCGGGATGCCGCGCAGGCCGCGGACGAGAACTGGGCGCGCCAGTTCCAGCAGAAGAGCGACGACGTCGAGGGTTTGGAAGAAGTGCGCATCCCATATGCCGACATCGCAGGATTGTCATCGAACGGGAACCTCCAGATTCGTGTTCCGAAGCTTCTCCTCCGCGCAGGCCTCGCCCAATCGGGCGCCGAAGCGACGCGCAAACTGGCAGAGAACGCGGTCCGCATCGACGGCGAAACCATCTCCTCTCCCACGATTGAAGTCGCCGCGCTCCCCGCCCGCTTCACCCTT
>PLDF01000250.1 GCA_003135055.1 Bryobacterales bacterium
GGTGAATTTAAAGTCCCGGCGTTGGCGATCAACCCCGTGCCGAACCATGCGGGATTGTATCAGGTCGTCGTATCCGTGCCGAATATCGTCATGCAGAAGAACGGCGATCTCCCGCTGTCGCTATCCGGTGACACTCCGCAAGGCAATATTAGTACTAACATAGTCAGCATAGCATTGGAAGCAAACCCGCGATAGCATCGTTTCGGAAGAAATGAGGTTCCCAAACATGCCGAGGTTTCCCCTGTCGTTTGCAGCGGTCGCGTTGGCAATCGGCGTTGCCCAGGCCGGTACTATCACGTACGTGAGTGAATAGCTGATGCAAGCGAAGCTGCGCCGGCTGGCGGAACTTGGCGCCACGGCGCCGCCGGGCGCAGTGAATACTTGACCTTTCAGCCGGGATCGCCTTCCCGCTGCGCTCTCCAATCGGGCCGGGTCACCCGCAGAGTTGTCGAAGTCGCATCCGGCGGTTCCACAATGTCCGCCTCCGCACCCAGCCGAACTATTTCCCCTTACGGCAGCTAATTACTGAGTTGCCCGGGTTTCTGTCGAGGAAGTCGTCGAATGCGACTATTCTGGCGGCAACCCAAAGCAAGGCACTTGTCATTCCGGCCAACCCGTGGTTACCTGGCATTGTGAGCGCCGCCAGCCGTTCGCGGGAGGCGGCTTGCAAGCCCCGGTGCGATCGCCACCATAGAGGGCCGGTGGCTGACTGACGGAGCCGCAGTCTCAGACGCCTCCGGCAGTTCCATGGAGCTTGCCGCGAATAAGGTGCGGGCCAACGGCGCGACGGTTCCAATTCTGTCCGTATCCGCTACGGAGCTACTATCCTGTGTCCGGATTCCGTGCCGGGGAGTGACACTCAGTTAGTTGTCCGGACCGGACACGGCGTGGCGGCGCCGTTTGGAACGACGGCTAGCTCGGCCACCCGGCATTCTCTCGGACGGTACCGGCACTGGCCAAGGCTGGGTTCTGCGGGAAGGTGCTAAGACGGACAGTGTGGTGAGGTCCGCAACTATCGGGTGCCCGGTCAGCCGGCGATTCCCGGCGAGCGGCTTCTCATTTACGCTACCGGTGTCGGCGACTTAATGAATTTATCCGTTCAAATCGGTGAATCTAAAGTCCTGGCGGCTGCGATCAACCCCGTGCCGAACCACCCGGGATTGTACCAGGTCGTCGTATCCATGCCGAACATTGTCATGCAGAAAGACACCGATGTCCCTCTCTCGCTATCCGGCGAAACTCCTAAGTAGTATTAGTACTAACATGGTCAGCATTGCATTGGAAGCAAACCCGTGGTAACATCGTTTCGGAACTAATAGGAGGATTTTAGGCATGACCAAGTTTCCAGTGCTGTGTGCAGTGGCTACGTTGACTTTCGGCGTTGCCCAAGCCAGTACGCTCTATCTTAACACCTTTGATCTAGGCCAGACTGCGCCGGCCGGCGGAACTGGTGCGGCCGCGCCGTTGTCTCCCACCACCTTCAGTGGCGCTGATACATTGGATGCCTTAGGCATTACTTTTGATTATTCTGAAGGTCCCAGCGCAACGGGGGCAATTTATGGGGACACTATCAGTACGGGCGCTAACGGTCTCAGTCCTCTCAGCGACCCCGTGCTAGACGGACCAGCGGATGGAACTCTTACGCTAAACTTCGATGAGCCAACGGATTTCGTTTCCTTTGACGTTCTTTTTGGGATCGAACCAGGGGATTCCGGCGGGCTAGTCACTATAGGAGCGACTCCTTTCGGTTTCACCACGACAGGTGGCCAAGGCTCTGGGGGCTTCTTCTCCATCGGCTCTTTCTCGTCGGGGACTCTCTCTCCATTCAGCCAGGCGGTGATCACGTTTGACGACCCGGGGACACAATTCGCGATCGACAACTTGTCATACGATGCTATCGCGCCGGCGCCGGAACCCGCATCGTTAATGCTTCTGATCGCTGGAACTCTCTTAATGGGAGCGTTGGTACGCGTTCGACGATCCCCACTTCGCGCCTCCGATCGCACGTAGAAACACCCCTCTGCCAGGTCCGTGATATTCATCACGTAGAGGCAATTATGTCCCGGCCTCTGCTGGAGTACTCAAGTTTCACGTCCTCTGCATGACATTTTATCAGGTTGGCGTCAGGCCGATTGACTGCTGGCGCCAATGTTGACCTTTATGGGCACGGTCCCGACAACAACGGGACCGTGGAAAGCCGCATATTTAGCTGCAACAGGCCGGACACTTCACCTTTCACCCGAGATCCCTTCCTCGCTTTGGCTGCCCCAATCGACCCCGTCGCCGCTAAGAGCGGCTTGACGTACATTCAACGCTCTACTAGCTAAGCTAATGTCCGCCGCACGCGGTCGAACCATCTTTACCTCCTGGTAGCGTAATATCGAATGCGGCGATTCTTGACCGTGGAGCTTGGGGAAGGTCCCAAAAGTCCCGGTAGTCCAATTTCGGGAGCCGATGCAGTACAGACCTATTCTCATGAAGCCTCCTGCCGAGTGATGATGACAAAATCGTCCTGTGGCGCGGCGCCAGCAAAAGTAAGGATGTTCAGGATCACACCTGGTTTCTGAAGGAAACGGTACGGATTGCTACAGACTCGTCGGAGGACGCTGTGTTATCCAGGTGAGTCGAAGGTCGGCTTACGGCCATTGGCGCTGATCGGTGTTCGGGCCAAACGGGGTGAAGTTGTGCAGCAGAACCGGTTCTCTTCGACGTCGAGCCGCCTGGCCCGATGATCCGCAAGTGGGGCGCGCGTTGCGAATTAAGTGCCGCAAACGCGCGCGTTCGGCGCCTGGCCTCCCGGAATGGGAATTTCTGGAGGACCGGCGCTGGATCGCTAATTCGAGCGGCCAGTGGATCTCCCTTGGACGTACCGTGGACCGCGTACGGCGCCCGCTGGACACCAACCCATCTCTCCGCGCCGGGCAGCTATTGGGCCGTTGAGGGATATGGTATCCTTCGACGCCGCTCGACCATTCGAGGGATGGCAAGGAGAACGATACGCGGGCCGCACCGCTCTCTGTACCGCATAGTGCTGCGCCAAGGGGAGGCTGGAGCGGCATCTCGAAGAGCATTAAGGCTTTCCGTTCATCTATGAGACGCTTGATGGCAACCGTGCTTGGCGCGTCTACGATTGGAAGCAGTTCCGCGCATTAGTGACCAAGATGTACGGCAAGACACGGCGCATCCTTGGGGCAATAAATCGCGGGAAGTTTGAGCGAGCGGAATCGGAAGGCGACTCGCCAACCCCAGAGTGCCGTTTCTGGTTTGTAGTTCTCACAACTATAGGCGGCAATCTCCTGTAGTTCTTACATACAAGACGGTAAAGAATACCCGCCGCTCGAAGTGTGCCGCAACGGTCAGACCCGCGCAGCCCAGATGAGCAGTTCGAAAATACCGCGCATACGGATTACCGGATGCGCGTTCGGCGCGAAGTGAAAAGCGAGGGAAATCACGGTCTTACAGGCTGAAGCATTCTCTGCCGCGGCCGCCTTAAGAAAACAACAACCCATCCAAGAACGATTTCCACGCGGATGGAACTCGCCGTGCACCCCCTGCGGAAAACCAAACTGTCGCGGACCCGATCTAAGGGCCGCAACAAAATCGAGCGGAGGCTGCGAGAGATTCAGACTCGCCGCTTCGAAGCAAACGCTCTGTTCGAAGTCGCTGTGCAAAGTACATTGCAACCGGCCGAGGCTGAGGCAATCGTTTCGTGCCCTGACGAGCGAAGTGTGCATCTTGGCTTTGTTTAGATCGGAAAGAACCGCGGGTCAAGGCCCCACGGAATGGTGACCGTCTTGGGTTATGCCCTTTTGCTGACGCTTAAGCATTTTCTGAAGCTGCAAGTAAGAACTACTCCCAAGTCGCCAACCAGTGGAATGGACAACGCCGGGCCGCCGGTGAAGGCGCCGGCCCCGCTCTCCACGCTGCAAGAGGGCCGGCGCGGTCCTGTCCGCCACGGGTGGGCACGCGATCCGCCTCCGCCGGATCACGCAACCTTCGCTGAAACAAAGCCTCTGTTCCAGCAACTCCGCCATCGGCCTGCCGGAATGGCTCACAGGCTCTCTCCAAGAGTAGTGCAGGCCCGGCAACCGCCTGAACCGATTCAGAGAGCATTACGAAGTTACCTGCTGTGCCGTAACGCACGTAGTAGGATACGCCATTTTTCGGAGTATCGCGCTGTTTATTGCGCTACGTTCAGATAACTGACGATACTAAGCGTCCACAATCGACTAAAGTCGTTTTCAAACGGCCCAGGGTAGAGCTAATTCGTGCAACTGCTATTATCTTGCGATCAGGCATCTTGACCTTCTCTCAAGGATTGGCCGCCTCAGGCCGTAATACTATAACCTCTAGATTCATCGCTGGTAATAGGAGCTGTCGCCCACTCACTAGCGATGTAGAACCGATATGGGACCCGATGAAAAGACCCTCAGCACGAAGCCGGATTGCATTGATCTTCGCAATTGCCTCTCTGTTATCCGCACGCGCCTCCTTTGGGCAGGCAGGCCCAGACTCTCTAGCCTTGTCATCGGGAACGGCCGCCCCGAATGGTAGCGTCGTTCTAAACTTGGCCTTGACCTCTCCGGCAGGCGGCGCACCATCGTCCCTTCAATGGACGTTGACCTACCCCCCCGCCAATGTTGCCTCCATTTCCGTGAATTCCGGGGTGGCTCTAACCGCCGCCGGAAAGGCATTGAACTGCCACGGCGCCACCGGTACGTTTACTTGCGTGGCTTCCGCAATGAATGCCGGCATCATTTCGAATGGAACCGTCGCGGTTGTGAATCTGACCATGGCCGCGGGGCTAACCGCGACTGCGATCGGGATCGGTAACAGCGCAGCGTCTTCAGCCGCGGGAAGCGGCATCGTACTTTTCGCAACCGGTGGAACCGTGACGGGCGGGGCCGTTTTGCCGACTAACAATCCCGCCTTGCCGGCTGTCGCTTCCCTGTCGTGCCTCCCCGCCACCCTGAACGGCTCCGGCACTTCAAGCTGTACCGTGACGCTGACTGGAGCTGCGCCTACCGGCGGCGCTATCGTCACCCTGACCAACACAAACACCACTCTCACTATCCCGGCGTCGGTCACGGTGGCGGCGGGGGCCACTTCGGCCGCCTTCAGCGCCACCACTGCGGCGATCGGCAGCAATCAGAGCGCGACCATCACCGCCGCTTACAACAACAGCTCCGCCCAGGTGACCATCAGCCTGGTAACGTCGGTGCTGGTCTCTTCGCTGGCCTGCAATCCCACCA
>PLDF01000100.1 GCA_003135055.1 Bryobacterales bacterium
CCAGCTCGCGGGCCCGGTCCGGCACCAGCGACAGTCCCAGCTTGGTCGCATCGGCGATCACGTAGATCATGCCGCCCCAGGCGATGTCCACCACTACCGGACCAAGGTGGGGTACCTCGATGGGCACATCCAGGGCCATCGCGAAGGCGGGCACGTTCTCGAAGGTGATCAGCTTGGCCTTACCGTTCTCCACCTTGGCGGAGATCCGCACCAGCCCGGCCGGCGCCTCCAGGATGAACTCCGTCAGCGGCTCTCGGATCTCGACCATNNTGTTGGTGCCGGACATGGGCGGGTACTCAACCTGCTCCATGATCACGTAGCCGGCCACGGCCCTAGGATCGGTCGGCGGGAGCAGGATGTTGCAGTTGGAGGCGGGGTAGCCGCGCGGCTCGCGCAGCAGCCGCAGCCTTAGGTCGTCGAGGTTCTGCTCGAAGTACTGCATCTTCTCGAACATGGTCGAACCGGGCACGTCGGGGACTCCCCCCACCACCACCCGGCCAGGCTCGCCCTCGGCGTGGAGGTCGATGGCGTTGATGCCGGTTCATATTCCGACTTCAACCGATTGCGTCATTACGTTGCCCAAGAACTTGAAAATGGAATACCTGGCGCCCGCTTTCCAAGTCTCAACCTCCATTCCGACTGCGAGGGAGAGTGGAGCGCGGAGGATTGCATCGGGCTCAGTGACGAGCTCGTCCGGATCATCGAAGCCATGCGGAAGCGCCCGGCCGTGAACTTCCCGCTGGGGTGGCAAGTTGCGCTTGCGAAAACGCTCCGGCTGGCGCCGCGCAACGCTCTTGAAAGCTTCATCGACGCGGATGGCGAACCAGTCCTCTTGCGCATTCTTGGCCTTGTGGAAATAGCCCTTTCGGCCGGCGAACCGATCCTATTCCAGTAAACTTGTTATTATAGAACTTGAGAATGAAGTTCTCCGCACAAGTGCAGACCCTCCAAAAAACATCGCTGCGTATGCGCACTCGTAATCCGTGCGCGACTGTTATCTTCGTGTTGTCGGCCCTCGTTTGGGCATCCAAGCCGGCTGGCGGAACGCCTGGAGAAAACGCTCTCGAAACGCTGAATCAATTCCTCGCCGAATCCGCGGTGAACACTCCCGCCTATCGAGCAGATCTGCAACGAAGCTTCGATTCAACTCACCTACCCGATGCCCGACTTAAAGGCTTCAGTTCGCTGATCGGGCCGTTCACCTATCGTCCGAAACAATATGCCGAACTTACCCAAGCTGAACGCGTTGAGCTCCTGCGCAATGGGCGATTCCACGACTATCTGTTGATTAAGGGCCGCCCATTTATAATCGACCCAGAGGACATGCTAATCCCACGACCGCTTGAGGTGGAGTTGGACCTGCCATGACCCTTCCCGAGGATTCAAACATTCCTATAAATCTGCAAAGGCTGCAGGAAGTCTTGCAGACTGTTCACGAGCAGGTCGCCGCTGCACTCTGGCTTTCAGCCGGGATGATCTTAGCAGTGGGCGTGATTGCCTGCGTCGCCTTTGGAGGGCGCCGAATGGCTCTGATATTTGGTTTCTTATACTCTGTGAGCCTCTGTTTTCTGCACAACGGACATGCCCAGATTTTGGGTCCGGTTGGTTGCGCACTCGCCTCGACCGGCCTCTTCTGGCCGCGGAGGAGGAATTCTCAAGATGATTCATCTGCTGTCCGGAAGCACGGATGAAAATTTCATTTCCGAGCTGAAAGAGGCCGGTGTGCTGGCACCGGACGTGATGGAACGCATCGACATTTCTCTCGGTTCNNCATCGATTCGGCCGGGTGACTTGGTCTGACGACGTATCCGCCCCGGCCACCGGGGACTTGCCCACCGATGGCAACATTCCCTATCGCCGGTGCATGGATGGCCGCGCCATGGTGGCTGTCCTACGGCCTGACAAGCTGCCAGCCACTTCGGAAAGATTGAAAATGTCACGCCCACTTTGGGCCGCCGCCACCCTGCATGAAATTCGGGACTTAAGAAATGCATGGAGCGGCTCTCGCCGCGAAATGCCTTAGCAGCCGTTCGGAGTTACGCCGTCCGCAACCTCACCCAAGCAGGACTTGCCACTGATTCTCGCGCGCGGCTCGGGCTGCTTTAAGCGCGCCAATGGCCACGTAGCGTTTGTAGTCCTGGCCCGCCAAGCGCACCTTCGGCGCCTCATACCCATCGTCGGTGAGCTTCTTCTGCAGCAATGTGTCGATGCCCTTGATCTGCGAGCCGCCACCTGTGATGATTATGTTCTGCAGCAGGGTGAGGACCGAGTTTGAATCGGCGCGCTCGATCAGTGTGGTGAGTGCCGGATAGATCTTGTCGATCAAGACGTTGCTGGCGCGCCCGATGACATCGCCGAGTTCGAGCATGTGAGCTTTGCCCCCTATGATGACCTTTACGTCGAGCGGCTTGCGGCTTGGCCCGACATAGCCGTGCGTCTCTTTGATCTCGCGCACCGTGAGGCGCGAAAGGCCGTTGTTTGGATACGTGCGGTCGAGTTCGCTGTGCATCAGCTCGTCGATGGCGTCACCGGCGAACGCGACGCTGATCTGATCGTCGCGCGTGGGGAAGCA
>PLDF01000467.1 GCA_003135055.1 Bryobacterales bacterium
TGCACTGCTCGGTGCGGCGGAAATCGTAATTGAACAGATCCTGGAACCACATGCCGGCAATGAAGAGGAAGTTCCAGCGGTCGCGCCGGCGCTTTTCGATGTCGTCCATCGTGCGCTCTTTGCCCACCTTGCCGTAGTTCTTTCCGGTGGCGCCGAAGGTCTTATCGAACTTCGCCATCAGGTCCGTAAAGCGGAAGTGAGTGGGCGATTTGAACGGGTCGTAATTGCGGCCTAGCGCTAGCGCCATGCCGAAAATCGACATCCACTTGCCGCGGGCCGCATCGTTCACGTGGGCCACGTCTTTCGCAAGCTGATCGGCGTTGACGAACGCGGTGAAGGGCACGGATTCCTTGGTTTCCTTATCCACCATCACGGCCATGCCGACGCCGCAGTTGGGGTGGCAGCCGCAGCTCAACTGTCCCCAGGTGGCCGTGGGGCCGTGAACCAGATCGCTCCAATCGGAGAAGGTGGAGATGAACGAAATCGGGAACCAGTCGCGAACCGGCTCGCCGAGTCCGGTCTGGCTCTTCACGTCGTGCGCCAGGTGCGAGAGCGTGTAGCGCTGGGCGGCGCGGCGCTCGTCGGTGATGGCTTCGTCGCGTCCGGTGAAGCTCACCGGCTGGAACGAAAGGAACGGAATCTTCTTGGGATTATCGAGGGCGAACTGAATCACGCGGCCCACTTGCTCATTGTTGATGCCGTTGATGATCGTAATCACCGGAACGATATCGACGCCGTTCGAATACAGGTTTTCGATGGCGCGCAGTTTCACGTCGAACAGGTTGCCCACTTTGCGGTGCGAGTTGGCGGCATTGCCGACGCCGTCGAACTGCAGGTACGCATAGCGCAGCCCGGCGTCGGCGGCCTTCTTGCAAAATTCGGGGCTCTTGGCGAACTCGATCCCGTTGGTGGCCGCCTGTACCGAGGTGTAGCCGACTTCGCGCGCATACCGGACAGCGTCGAGGAAGAAGGGCGAAAGCGTCGGCTCACCGCCGGAGAACTGCACCGACATCTGCCGCTTGGGCTTGATGGTGATGGCGTTATCGAGCAGCGTCCGGACATCGTCCCAAGTCAGCTCGTGTACGAAGCCCACCTGATTGGCGTCCATGAAGCAGGGGTCGCACATCATGTTGCAGCGGTTGGTGAGATCGACCGTAAGCACCGAGCCGCGGCCGTGGGTGATGGTGCTCGAGCCATGCTTGTGGAGCGTGGAATCGTTGTGGGCGCGAATATCGCGGCCCGGGAATACGTCTTCGAGATGCTTGAAGAACGCCGTGTCCATCGCCATGACGTCTTCAAAGTGTCCATGGACGGCGCAATCCTTCACCATCAGGATCTTGCCATCGCGCTCGATCACCTTGGCCTTAATTTCGCCGGGACGCGAGTTGTAGAGAATGTCGATGGGCTCTTTGCCGTCGAGAATCCGCTGGCGGATTTCCGGCACGCAGCGCGGGCAAAGCGAATCGGTGTCGCGCGGCCATCCGAGCGGCGGCTTGATCTTCTCCCACGACTTCAGCAGCGGCTTGTCGGACCATTTCGGCACAAATCCCGGATTCTGGTGGATCTGGTTTAGCGAATCGAATACTGCCCAAGCGGCGCTGGCGGCGTACGTTACGGCCTTCTCTACGTATTTAATAGGCTTGTGCATCTCTCTGTGCCCTCCCGATGGCTCAGTGATTGAAGTCTAGTAATGCCCGGCGCACCATAATATCGCAAGACGGACTGGTGCGCTTAGACGAAGTATAGTGAGCCAGCGCCACCGGGACCATAGATTGCCATTAAAGCGTTGAATTTGTTGGTTGTACGGTGCATCACGGGGTTGAACGGGGTATTCGCAGGATGAACGGGACCCGCCTGTAGGCGTATGAAAGGGAACGGCTTAGGCCCCGGCGCTAACGTAGTAAGATGGTCGAGGCAATCATCGGGGCAAAGGAGAGCACCATGGCGGGAAGACCGGGATTTCGAGTGCGGGCGGGTTGGCAGCGGCCGGCGGCCGATTTGCTGGCGGCCTTTGGCCAGGCGGCCAGTTCGCAGGTAGCGGACGCAATGTCGCGCCTGGGAGCCATGGATTCGGGCATCCGTTCGGTGTGGCCGGGCCCGCGCGTAATCGGCGCCGCCATCACCGTGTGGTGCCATGCGGGCGACAACGTGATGTACCACAAGGCGCTCTCGCTGGCGCAACCGGGCGATGTGATGGTGATCAACACACAGGCGTCGGGCAATGCGGGATTCGGCGAGCTGCTCGCCACCAGCGCGATGAAGATCGGCGTGCGCGCGGTGATTGTGGACGGCATGGTGCGCGACGCCGATGCGCTGGAGGCGATGCGCCTGCCGGTGTGGGCGCGCGGCCTCTCGCCCAGCGGGTGCAACAAGGATGGCGCCGGCGAAGTGGGCGCGATCGTCGCCTGCGGCGGCGTAGCGGTGCGGCCGGGCGACGTGATTGTGGCCGATCGCGATGGCGTGGCCGTGGTCCCGTTGGAGGACGCGGCCGAAGTGGCGCGCTTGTCGATGGACGTGGTGGCGCGCGAGCGCAAGCGCCTGGCGGAGATTGAGGCAGGGCTGCTGGTGCGGCCGGAGATCGATGAAGGGTTGCGGCGGGCGGGCGTAGTGGAGTGATGCAGATCGTGGCGCGCGCACTCCTGCGTGCAGCGTTCACACTCGTGTGAACGCGCTTCGGTTTTCGCGCGAGATGGACGCCCGAAAAACCGCTGGTGCAGATTCAACGAGGCAGTAACGGCACAGTGGCGTAAGCCGCAGGCGCGCGGCGCCGGGATTAGGTATCGAACCGGGTAAAGCGGTCGTGCGCGAGCGTAAATCGAGAACCCGCGAAGCCGGAAATGTGAGCGCCGGTGAGAGAGTGCGCCAGCATGGCCGCTTCGGCGATGTACCAGGCGATGTACTAAACCGAAGTTCGGCTGCACGCCCCCGGGTGCCGCGCCGTCATCTATTCGGCTATGCGAATGCGCCGACTTCTGCCCATCAGTCTCGCCGCCCAAGCGGCGTTCCTCTGCCACGCACAGAACGAACCCCCGCGCCTTCAATTCGATGCCGCGGTCGTCAAGCTCACAGTGCCCCCCGTTCCCCGGGTCGGATGCACGGGCGGCCCCGGATCCCAAGATCCCACCCTGTTACAGTGCCAGAATATGAGTTTGCGAAATCTGATTCTGTGGGCATGCGCCGCCACGATTAACGAACTTTCGGCGCCGGATTGGGCCCGCACACAAATCTTCGATCTCTCCGCCAGAGTACCACCCGATACCACCGTTGCTCAGGCGACGGAGATGTTGCGAAACCTGCTAATCGACCGCTTCAAACTCCAAACCCACCGCGAGCCCCGACAGACGCCGGGTTACGAATTGGTCGTTGCGAAGAACGGCCCGAAGTTCCACGAGTCGGTTACCGGCGCGAACAAGCAGCCTCCGCCTTCCATTCCGGGCGAGGCGATGAAGGCTGATGAAAATGGCTACCCGATCATCCCTCAAGGCCGCACCGGCATCATGTTCAGGGGAATTCACGGACGCATGGTCTTGACCGGCTACGCTATGGAGCGCTTAGCCGCACAGATAGCCACCCAACTCAAGATGCCGGTGATCGACGCCACCGGTCTAACAGGTAAGTACGACATCAATCTTTCGTGGATTCAAGCAGGACCGGACACCGATACCGATGGTCCTCCTATGGTGCAAGCCCTCCAAGAACAACTCGGCTTGAGCCTGAAATCCAAACTCGGCGCAATCAACGCCCTAGTCGTGGACCGCCTGGAAAAACTCCCCACCGAGAACTAGCTGAGCGAATGCTGGAGCATCGTTCCCAGAGCTCGCGGCAGTCCCGTGCCCAGCCCGTCTCCACGCATTCAACGTTCTGCCCATATGCGCCGGCTGTCGCGGGCACATGATTATTAAACTTCGCGCCACCCATAACGAACCTCGACATAGTACAGGTGGAAAGACATCGCGTGTCCACTCACGTCCCGCTCAGTTCGGCTGTTTACCGGATACCAGTTCCGCCAAGCCGTGGATCAAACTCCCCAGTCCACTTTCACCCGTTCCCTGCTCGCCGATTCTTCGGCGCGTCAGCAAGCCCATCTGGCCGAGGGTGTGCGACATAAAAGTGGAACTCAAGCCGCTGTTCGTTTTGCCCAGTAGTCTTCAAAGCGTCCGTTGAATTGGCAGCACCGGAGAGCAGGATGGAGTTTGCGCCACGCGGACTGGCCGGAACATGCCGGTCTGTTTGCAGCGGGAACCAATGATCCTAAGAACAGCGTTTGGCAAGCCGGCAGATGAGCCTTCTCCTTTAGCTGCCAAAGGCCGATTTGAGCGGCTGCAAGCCCACTCCGGCTCAGGCTTGCGTGCGCCCCGAGGCGAGATCGGGTCGCGGCGCGCATGATCGGAATATCGCGCCATCCTCCGCGCCAGCCACCGGAGCCGGGCGTTTACGTCGTGCCGTTGGGTATCAGCTTGGCGCCGGTCAGATCCTGTATGATCACCTGGAAGATCCCGTTCAAGCCGGTAACCGGCTGAGAGGCGGAGATGCAGCTGCTGCTGGCCCCGGTCGCAGTGTAGTCGGAGAAGAAGTACGCCGGGGAGGAAGCGATCTGCTGCATAGTCTGGCATGGAGTGATAGTCGGACTGTTGGCAGTCCCAGTCCCGCATCCCGACGCCTCTGCGCCGTAGGCAACCGCGTATACCCGGGTGCCCGCGTATGCGGCGGCGGCAGCGGCCGTGATCGCCTGACGGCACTCCTGTGTCGAGGACATGTACATCCCCGAGTTAGTTGAGGCCCCCGGCATCTGTGCCGAGGTAGCCGTTGCGTTGCCATCGCTGAGGAGGATGAGCACGTTCTGCGAATTCGGATATGCGAGTTGCTGGGCGACCAGAGACGCTTGCGCCGCGTAGATCACCTGCGCATAGTAGGTTCCATAGCCGCCTATTGCCTGCAGGCCGGTGCACCCGGATACTCCCCCGATCGCCGCCACCATGTTGGAACTGGAATTCAACGAGCCAGCCGCGCCGGAAGTACGGTAGTCGCTTGAGAAACCTAAGATCTGGTAAGTCGCGGTGGACGGGAGGGCGGGATAAGTATAACCAACCGTCGTAGGAGCGTTTCCGGTGCAGTTGTAGTCATTCGCGGCCGTAGCCGTTGTCACCGCCGGAAACGTGAACAGGCTGACTCTATCGACCGAGTTTGTTACGTTGCCACCGGTGGCGGCGCCGCAGTTTGGCAGGCTCGGGAGGCAAGGCGAGAGACCCTGCAGCAGGGTCCGGACGCCGGCTAACGCGCAGTTGATTCTGTAGTTGTTGCAGTTGCTGTCCGAGTCAATGCTAGTCCCCATCGACCTGGTTGCGTCGACGATGACCGCCACGTTGTACGGTTCTACCGTTGCGCCCTTAATGCTTGCCGTCGCGGTGGCCGTGAGAGTAGCCGAGTTGCCGCCGAACATCCGGAAGAAAAACAGCGGCGCTTTTACCTGCTGGCTCACCGTGATGGCGTTTGAACCCGAAGGGCCGTAACACTGGATTCCAAATACGCTCGTGAGGGTGTTCAGGCACTTGAACGAAGGAGAACCGGTCACCATCGAAACGCCTCTGAGATTGGAGTCGCCATTTCCGGCGCTGAACGTCGCGACGGCGGCAGTGGTGCTTATTACCGTGGCCCCGGGCTGGGACATGGCCCACGCTCCCGCTAACGCCGCCGCTTGTGTCGACGCGGTGAGCTCGTTGTTGTATAAATATATATAGCCGAAGTCGATTACCAACGCCGAGATTCCGAAAAAGACGGGCAGCCACAGCGTAACGAAAATGAGGACCTGCCCGCGGCGGCCTTTGCGCGCCCGGCGCGGGAAAACTTCGTTGTTCTGGTTCATTGGATAAACTCCGTGATTTGCGCCCTGAGACCGCATGAAGGAAAACTCATACCGAAGATCGCGAGATTGCAGGGATAAGTGGCCGTTATCTGAGCAGTAGCGGCCTGCACCATATTCGCCGCTCCCGCCGTGCACGTATTCGTAGCTGTGTAAGTGGACCCGTTAATCACAAACGAAAGCGAGAGACCCGTCTTGAGACTGGGGGCCGCGCCGGTGATCGACGTATAGGCCGTAGCGCACGGGTCGGTGGTCTGCCCCCGGCTAACCGCAAGAAGCTGCGCGCCGGTGTTCACCGCGTTCGTGAGCACCAGATCGTTGTGCAGGGCAAACCCAAAAGAAAAAAGGCCCGTCATGGCCAGCAGCAGGACCGGTATCACCAAGGTAAACTCGATAAACGCCCCGCCTCGCTCGTTGCCAGCGCCGATCTGTTTACCTCCGGGCCGGATTTTGACACACACTTTTGAAGTCGCCATGGAAAAATCACATCCTAGTCAAACTGCTGCTGTATAGGCCGCCCCCTCATCGCCGAAGGAGTCAGCCAGTGAAGCATGCGCTTTTGTAAACCAGTAGCGCGCTCACAAAAGATAACAATGTGACTTTAGCCGCTTTCCGGTGTTTGTGTATAGTTCCAATGGTCCCGGTCAGGTTTGAAGATAGCGCTGCGATGCTAACTTAAGTAAATGGCGCCGGGCGTTGCTTTCATGGTAGACCTCCCGCGCGGCGGCGGCAATTTCCCAGTCCCGTGAATTTGCCGCGTATCCCTGACCGGAGCGGCTCGTTGCAACGCGCACAGGTAGCGGCGGCCCTAAGCTGCTTGGCGGGATGAATGCAACAGCTTGTACAGCACTTTGGACCCGTGCCGGTCCGCCGGCAATCCGGCGTTACGCTCGATTCCGGCGCAGTCCACACGGGTAGCCCGCTCCTCTAGCCTCTTTAGAGCGCAACATGCGGGGCACGGCGGAACCTGGCCCTGGTACAGGCGGATGTGCCACCCGCGACGCGCACGCCAGCCGGGGATTCTCGATGACCCTGGAAGCGGTGTTCGCCGGCAAGGGCGCCCGCGGGGAAGCCGCCAGGGCACTTACGCGCGCCGCGCCGTCCTGGCGCGACGACCCGGCGCTGGAGCCGCGCGGGGAAATTCCGGGGATTCACAATACTCAGCCGCGGCAGGCCGTGATGGTTGCCGATCGCGATCAACTGGCCGCGATCCCGTTGGAGGACGCGGCCGGGTGGCGTGCCTGTCGATGGACGTGGTAGCGCGCGAGCGCAAGCGCCTGGGCGGAGACTGAGGAAGGGCTGCAGGTACGGCCGGAGATCGATGAGGGGTTGAGACGGGCGGGCGCGGTGGAGTGATGTGGTGGAGTGATGTGGCGGAGTGATTTTTGGAGAGTGGGCGCAGGCTGTCCGTTTCCGCCGTCCGCTCGCAGGTTACGTTGCGCGTGACGACCGTCAGGTCATGCTCCAGCGCGGTCGCGGCGATCTGGCCATCGGGCACATGGAGTGGTCTGCCCGCAAGTTGCCGCTGGCCCTCCAAAACACCCCACCACCCAGCGATGGATCGTGTAACTGAAGAACGCGGCCGGAAAACAGGATCGATAGATCGGTTTCAACACATGCTTCAACCCAGGCTTCGATCGCCTCTCTCCGCTTTCCCGGCGATAGCAAGACGATCCCTTTACGGAGTCTCGCCGAAACTCACCGCGCTGATGAACAACATATCGAGGTTCTGCGCGGCAATCCACGTTTTGACCTTTGGCTCGGGCTGGGGCCGTATGCCGGGTTAGGCTCAACACTGTTACTTTGCGAGGTTTCTTGCCGTCGTTTCGTCAGATTGGAATGCCCGCGAATCCTCATTCGCCGAATTGTGATCGGAGCACGAATCAGATTTGGGTGTGATACGCCTGAGCCGCCCGAGTCGTGGGGTGTACGTCGTCGGAACCCGCGCCAAGCGCGGGGTTGACGTGTTTCCAAGTCAGGGTCAAAATGGTGCGTATGAAATACGGCTACGCCCGCACGAGCACCGACGACCAGACACCGGCCCTACAGCTTGAAGGACGTTATGTCCGGCTATTTTCGTTGACCAGCGGATGAAGCGCCGCTAGAGTGAGAACGATGTCCGCACGGCCCAAAGGAGAGACGGCTGATGACCGGAATCCACTTCGTGACCGATGAGAAGGGCCACAAGGTGGCCGTTCAAATCGACCTGAAGAAACATGGCGCGAGACTAGAAGATTTTGGGGATGGACTGATTTCGGAGTCGCGCCGCAACGAAAAGGGGATACCGATTGAGAAGATCAAAACGGACCTCATGAGGCGCGGCCGGATCCGTGGGTGAGTATTCCGGTGAGGTAAAGCCGCCCGCGCGGACGGAACTCGAAGCCCTGTCGGACAACGTGCTGGCCCGCGTTGTCAAGAAGATCGAGGCTTTGGGCCATGCACCACGGCCCACTGGATGTAAGAAGCTCAAGGGCTACAAAGATCAGTGGCGCGTCCGGGTCTGTGGCTGGCGGGTGGTATATGTTATCGACGACGCAGCAAAGCTTGTTACACCGCACGCGCATTGCTCATCGGCGCGAGGTTTACGAACGATGACCGCAGGCGATGCGCTCGTCCCAATCGACAACGATTCGATTTCCATTCGGAGTTCACCCCCGACGGAGCCGAGCCCACGGACGAGCCGTATGCCCCTCCCTCGATCTTTACCGCGCTTGGACAACTCGGGTTAAGAAACTAGACCGACAAAGCGCCCCCGAGACTTCCTTGTGATCGACCACGTGGAGAGACCGTCAGAGAATTAGCCCAGGTGGGTTACCGACGTCCTTTTATGTCCGGCAATGGGTGTAGAACATTGAAACTAAATAGCTTATGCTTTTAGGTTCCTCAGTTAGGAACATCAAGCTGGGGCAGGTAGTGTCCACAAAATATGGAGTGTGTCTGCGGCGAGGCAAACCGCCAGGCGGCTACAGGCAAGATTGCGTGCCCACAACAAATGCCGGTCGTTAGCCTAAAGCCGATTGTCAATCGGCCTTTTGACTTTCCTGCGAATCGATGGGGAGCGCGAGCGGATGGGGACTGCGCAGTAGCGAGCGGACGTTTGACCGGTTTCCAGGCCAACGTCCGCCTGCGTGGTTCTCTTTCAGGGATTCTCTTTCGATTGTGAAGCTTACATTCCGAAGTCGAGCTTGGTCTTCGATCCGCCGAGCTCGATATCCTTCACCACGTCGGTGCCGCCCTCTTTGCTGGCGTTAACCTGTGTGTTGTCGAACTTCTTGTCGGTGTTCTCTACCTTGACCGCGGTCGTGAAAGACTTTGCCGTCTCCACTTCCGTGAACACGGCGTTAGTACCGGTTACTTTCACGGTATACTGGCCGGGCTTCAACTGCACGCTGCCGACCTTGGTAATGCCCGAAAGGGTGAATTCGTAGGTCTTCGCGCTGGCGATCGTCAAACTGCACACCGCAAGTATTCCAACAGTGAATAGCTTTTTCATTTGAGTTGTTCTCCTAAGATTTAATGGCGACTTGGCCAACGGCGGCGGATTGACATCCGCGAAATGCACGATTGTTGGCGTTCAATGTGTAGGCGCGAGTATGGGCTCCGAGGTTACACCACCCGAGGTTAGTGGCGCCGGCTCAGCCTAAGGTATATCCTGTTTCTCATGAGAAAGTTGACCGCTGTGCCATTCCTTGCCGTGCCAGCTCTCGCCGCGCCAGCTCTTGCCGCGCTAGTTCTTGCCTGCGCGTTCCCGGTCCAGGCCGTGGATCAGCCCATTTACGACAAAATCAAGGCCGAAGAGATGGAGCATTCGCAGATTATGCATACCCTGCACATGCTCACCGACCGCTACGGTCCGCGCCTAACCGGCTCTCCCAATTTCGAAAATGCCGCCAATTGGGTGGTCAAACAACTCACCGAATGGGGTTTTTCGAATGCGCACCTGGAACCGTGGGATTTCGGCCATCCCGGCTGGCTCAACGAACGTGCGGCAGGATACATTCTCTCGCCGGTCCACGAAAACTTGAAGTTCGAGGTGCTCAGTTGGACTCCCTCCACCAAGGGCTCCGTCACCGGCTCCACGGTGGAAATCGAGCTGCCGCGCGGCCCCGAATTGCCCGCGGCCGATGGCGCCGCCGGACGCGGCGGACGCGGCCCGCAATACGCGCAGCCCAGCAAAGACGAATTGACCGCCTTTATGGCTGTGAACAAAGATAAGGTCCACGGCAAGGTGGTCCTGGTCGGCAAAGCCGCTGTTATCCCGGTCAACTTCAACCCAGCCCCGCTGCGGCGCGGCGAGGGCGATGGGCGCGGCGGACGCGGCAATTTCGCCGGACGCGGCGGGCGCGGTACGCCCGACCCCAGCCGGCTCACCGCCGCGCAGGTAGCCGAAATGGTGGATCAATGGCTGAAAGATAGCGGCGCGCTGGTGCGCATCAACGACGCTGGCATGGACCACGGCCTGATCCGCGCCTTTCAGAATCGCACTTACGACGTTAGCAAGGCCGTCCCCACCGTGGTGCTGCGCAACGAAGATTACGGCCGCATCGAGCGCCTGATGGGCGATAACGAAACCGTGAAGCTGGAGTTCAACATCGTCAACCAGAGCTTCCCCAAGGGAACCACCAGTTACAACGTAGCCGGCGAAATCCCCGGCACGGATAAGGCCGATGAAATCGTGATGCTCGGGGGCCATCTGGATTCCTGGCACGCCGCTACCGGGGCCACCGACAACGCCATCGGCTCAAGCATGATGCTGGAAGCCGCGCGCATCATCCACGCGCTGGGCCTCAAGCCGCGCCGGACCATTCGCGTGGCGCTTTGGTCGGGCGAAGAGGAAGGCTTGCTCGGCTCCGCGGCCTACGTGAAGCAGCACTTCGGCACGTTCGAAGATCCCAAGCCCGAGTACGCCAAGCTGGACTGCTATTTCAATATCGATTCCGGTACCGGCCGGGTTCGTGGCGCCAGCATCTTCGGCCCCGCCGCCGCGGCCGATATCCTCAGCGCCGCGCTGGAGCCATTTAAGGATTGGGCGGTGGGAACGGCCAACGCCACCACCAGCCGCACCCCCGGCGGCACCGACAGCACCAACTTCAACGCCGCCGGCCTGCCCGGCATCGGCCTGCAGCAGGACCCCATCGAATACCAGAGCTTCACCTGGCACACCAATCTCGATACCTACGAGCGCATTGTCCCCGAGGATGTGAAGCAAGCGGCTACCGAGATCGCGTCCGCGGTCTGGACTATTGCTAATTCGGACCAGATGATTCCGCGGCTGTCGAAGGCTGAAATGCCGGCGAAGTAAGGTTCGGCGCTTCGCGCAAGCAGGCGGTAGCGCCGGCGGTCTAAGCCGGGAGCCGGGAGCGCGGGTTCCGCGGCGCGGAGAGTTCGTGGTCCGACTGGCGAGAAGGCATCCTCTGAATACCGGAGGCGCGGCCGCGCAGCCGGGAATGGCCGCTTTCCTTGGCTGGCGCTGGAAGGCGCGCGATGGTTGGGCATGACGTCACCGCGCGTCCGAACGCGGCGTCATTCAGTGAGTGGGGCGCAAAAGCTAGAACGGGCCGTGTAATTGGCGTACAACCCGGAGGCTGTAGCATAAGGGGCAAGTCGTCACGATAAAGATTCGCTCTTTCTAAGGTTGGGCACGGCTTGTGGGTACACCGAAAAACCTCACGATCACCTCTTGGCTCCGAGAGCGAAATGAGTTTGGGGACTTTGAGCTCGTGCTCGCAGTTCCAGGCATTAAGCTTAGCGGATGGTGGCCAAATGGCTTGCCCGACCTCGATCTCTTCCGGGATGTGGAGGACATCTGGCCTAAGGGATCGACGACGATTTTACTGGAAATCGACATCTTGGAAGACTTGGACGGCAAGAAACATCAGATCTGTGCCTACGCTCGAATGCTCAGCTATCCTGAGCGATGGCTTCCATACGTCAACGACTCCTGAAATTCTTCGTGGATCGGGGAGCGGCTATCTCCTGGGCCGGAGGTTGGGACTGCTTTTTGCACTACTCTCCATCGGAAACCTTCATTGGTTGTTACGCAGCATAAACGTCTGCCACCGGCTTGGTCTGTGGCGGCGATCTCCATGAACGGTCGATCTACCTGGACCGAATTCCCGGTGCGGCGAAGCGTCTCCATAGCGCCGTCGGGCAGGCGCAAAGGGACCGTTCCAACTGAACATAATCGGGTCTACTCAAGTTGGCGCTGAATCGAACAGTCTCGATCAAGACTACCGCACGTCCACCTTGGAAGTGACGCACAACCTATGTCGAGATACGTTGCAAGAGTCAAACAGGTAAGCCATCGCGTCCAATTCGCCGGCTTTCCTGCGACCTCCTATGCGGAGACCCGGATTCAGCGGCGGCCATGCCAGACCCAATGTGGCTCGTGATCGACGGGTGGGACCCGAGCTATTTTCTATATCGATACACAGGTTCCGGAGAGTTCGCCGGCGATACGTGGCGCGGCTCGCTCGGGGACGCGCAGCATCAGGCCGACTACGAGTACGCCTGTAGTTCGGGCGGCTGGATGGAAGTGACAAGCGATATCGACGATCCAGTTGAGTTGGCCCGACAGCGCTTCGCTCAGATTGGCTGAGACGATGCTCGCGACCGTTATAATCCAGGGAACGATTAATTAACGACTCCCGCACGGCCGCCTGCAATGCTTTTCAGGGATTACGCCTCCGCGCAGGAACCAGTTTCGCTTCGCGCACCAGCGCCTCGTGCAGCAGGCCCCTGATGTAGGTCTGATACGGCATGCCTTTGACCTTCGAGAATTGCCGTGCGGCTGCGATGTCGGGCGCGTTCAGCCGTATGGTCGCTGACTGTGTCAGAGGACGATAGAACCGGCCGCGCACGGCCCCGGCGAAGTTGGTCAACTCGGGAATATCGCTCGTGTCGATCTGTTCGTCCGGCATCGCGGCATGACTTCCTCTCCGCCGCCTTCGGCTACCGCGTGCGCGACAGATAGAATTACCGGCACGCCCGCCGCCTATCCGATGGTTTTCCAGCGTTGCTCCGCTTCCACTACACGGTCCGGAAACGAAGACACGCGCGGATCGTCAAAAACTTTGGCCGCCGTGCCGAATGAAATCCCGTGCCTCGCGAGATTCGTCCGGTTCTTCATTCATTCCGGACAAAGCGCAGCATGTAATTACATTATCGTAGATAAGAACATCTCCCTTTTAGCGGGCGCGCCATAAATGTGCGTCGAATCGGAAGTGCCTGAAGTTGCGTTGACGGCAGATCGGTCTATTTTTCCTTCAAAACCGCCTGGAGGGCGGCATCCATTGCTTCCGCCGGAGTCGGGATGGAGACGCTGACTGAACAGGAAGCCGCGGCATATGAGGCGATAGCGATGCGCGAATTGGGCGCAACTTGCGCGAAGTGGCTGGCGACCGGAGAATTTGGGCAAGCGGCGGTTGCAGCGGCGGGCTGATGATTTTGCGAAAGGTTAGGCGCTCCTCCGGCTGCCGCTGACCGATCAGCCCCCAGAGCCTGTCGTCAATGCCAGCGTGGCACTGCCGTATTCATCGCCGTAGACGTCGGAGTTTCGTTAGGTCGAGTTGTCGGGGCTGGAACACACACTGCCAATGGATTGCTGACGATAAATCCCCTTGAATCGACGTGCGCCGCGTACTCAGCCGCACCTCAACTCCCCGTGAACGCATGCGCGCCCTGCCGAGAAATCCTTGGCAGGCCAGAAACCAATCCCCACAGGCCCACCTCCTTGGCTTAGTTCAAGGGGTTGTATCGGGAATGCGCTGGCCCTCAGCCTTTATCTCCCTATTCAAAGCCATCTGGCCGGCGCCCTCCCGATAAAACGCTTATGACTTCGCGCCACCAACCCCCTAGGAGCGTCTGGGAGGTTTCGCCAAATTACTCGCGCCAAGCGCGCTTGCGGCCGCTGGTGGCGTCCACTTGGAAGTAACATCATCTCGTAGCAGCGCCATCGGCCTGAACTCTCACGAAATGTAGAAACTCCGCCCGCAGCATCTCATCCTGCCCCGCCACAGCCAACTATAATGAAGCTTCGCATGATTTCCGCCGCGCATCCCCAAACGCTCCCGCAATGACAGCCATGCGCTACGGCCTCATCGCCGGTAATGGCCGCTTTCCGCTGCTGGCCCTCGAAAGCGCGCGGCAGTTGGGGCACGACGTCACCGCCATCGCCATCCAGGAAGAGGCTTCAAAGGAAGTGGAAGCGTTAGCGGCCCGCTGCCATTGGGTTTCGCTCGGCCAATTGAGCAAGCTCATCGACATTCTGAAGCAGGAAGGCATCACCGAAGTGGTGATGTGCGGGCAGGTGAAGCATGCCAAAATCTTTTCGTCCATCCGCCCCGATTGGCGGCTGGCGAAGCTGCTCGCGTCGCTGCCTTCGAGGAATACCGGCGGTCTGATCGGCGGCGTCATCCGCATCCTCGAAGACGAAGGCATTCACCTGCGCGAATCGACGTTCCTTTTGAAGCCGTTGCTGGCGGGGGCGGGACCGCTGACGAAGCGCAAGCCGGGTAAGGACGAAATGGCGGACATTGAATATGGCCGCCGCGTCGCCAACGCCCTGGCGGGGTTCGACGTGGGCCAGAGCGTGGCCATCTGCGAGCGCGCCTGCTTGGCAGTGGAGGCGATGGAGGGCACCGACGCCATGCTGCGGCGCGCGGCGGGGCTCGCCAATGGCCGGCCGCTTTCGCTGATCAAAGTGGCGCGCGGACGCGAGCATATGCTATTCGATGTGCCTGTGGTGGGTCTGAGCACCATTCCGGTGATGCAGGAAACCGGCGCGACGGCGCTGGCCGTGGAGGCGGGGCGCACTCTGCTGCTGGACCGCGAGGCGATGCTGGAAGCGGCGGATCAAGCGAAAATCGCGATCATAGGGATGGAAGCTTAGTATGGCGAAGACCAAAGTCGCCGTGGTCGGGGCCGGCGCATTCGGCAGGAATCATTGCCGCGTGGTTCACGAATCGGAGCAGGCCGAGCTCACGGCGGTAGTGGACCTCGATGTGGCTCGCGCTCAAGAAGCCGCGGCGCAATCTGGCGCGCGGGCGCTCGCCGATGTGCGCGAACTGGCGGGATTGGTGGACGCCGCGATTGTGGCCGCGCCCACCACCGCGCACGAAGAGATCGGCGTCGCGCTGATGGATGCCGGCATCGACGTGCTGGTGGAAAAACCCATCGCGCCCGATCTCGCCGCGGCATCCCGGCTGATCGAAGCCGCCGCGCGCAACGGCTGTATCCTGCAGGTGGGCCACCTGGAGCGTTTCAACCCGGCCGTGATCGAGCTGGAGCGCCGCGCCACTTTGCCGCTGTTCTTCGAGATCCATCGCATGAACGTCTTCAGTCCGCGCAGCCTCGATGTGGACGTGGTGCTCGATTTGATGATTCACGATGTGGATATCGTGCTGGCGCTGACCAGGACTGAGCCGGAAGAAATCCGCGCGGCCGGGGTCCGCGTGCTTTCGGAGAAAGTGGACATTGCCAACGTGCGCATGCAGTTTCCCAACGGCTGCGTGGCCAACCTGACCGCCAGCCGCGTTTCCACCGAGCGGGTCCGCAAGCTGCGGCTTTTTCAGCCGAAGCAGTATCTTTCCCTGGACTACGGCCGGCAGGATCTGGCGGTGTTTTCGGTGGGGCCGGAGCGGCAGATCGGTTTCGAACAGGCTTCGGTGGCGAAGGCCGAACCCTTAAAGTTGCAGTTTGAGGCGTTCCTGGAAGCCATAAGATCCCGAAAATCGCCGAAATGCAATGGCGCTCGCGCGCGTCGAACTTTAGGGGCGGCGCTCGCGATTCTTGATAAGATTAAGGAGCACTCTGAAGCCGTCTCGCACTCGTTGGAAGCTGGATGGAAACCGTAGTTCCAACTCCGGTTGAACCCGAACTCAATCTACTCACGCAATGGTACGACCGCGCCGACGCGGACCGGCGGCGCAGGGCGGCCATCGCGACGGTGGTCGTTCACGCTGCCGCTCTTACAATCCTGTTCCTGCTGCCGGAAAGCTTTTTCGAAGAGAAGCGGATTCCGGACGTGGTGCGGCACATCACGCCCATCTTTGAGCCGCTGACCAGGCTCACGCAGAAGGCCCCGAATACCGCCAAAGCTCCCAAGGAATTCAGCGTCCAGCAGGCTCCGGCGCGTCCGCATCCACCGGCGCCGGCGCCCACGCCCGCCGGTCCCAAGCCGGCGCCTGTGCGTCAGGCGGTGATTCCGCCGGCGCCTCCGCCGAAGCCCACGCCGACGCTTCCGGAGCCGCCGAAAGTGGACGCCGCGGTGCGGGCGCCAAAGATCGAGGAGCCGCAGCTTGGGACCATTCCGCCGCCGCCGAAGATCCAGGCACAGGAAAGCCCGAAGCTGCCGCTGGAGAATCTCAACCAGGGGCCGCCGCCGGTAGTGCCGCCGGACCAGCGCGTGATACCCATTCCGGACGCCTCCCCAAGCGCCGCTCTACGGAATCTGGGCGGCGGAATGCCCCGTTTGCCTACGCCGGTGCAAGGCCCGGAAACCGACCCCTCGGCGTTGCAGCTTCCGCAGTTGCTCACCGACAATCAGGGGGTGGATTTCACGCCGTATCTGCGCCTGATTCTGCAAACCGTGAAGCGCAACTGGCAGTCGGTAATGCCCGAGGCGGTGCGCCTGGGCCGGCGCGGGAAAGTTTCGATCGTCTTTTCCATCGGCCGCGACGGCCAGGTGATCAAGCTGATCATTTACGACTCATCCGGCATCGATTCCTTCGATAAGGCAGCGGTGGCGGGCATTAGCATGTCCAATCCATTTCCGCCGCTGCCCAGCGCATTCAAGGCCGATCATATCGCGGTGCAGTTCAATTTCGCATACAACACGCCCAAGAGATGACCGGGGGTGGCGCGGGACCATGTTGCCAAGCCCACATAAAGTGAATAAACGCTTGGTTGCCGCGATGTCGACATACGCCATAGTGGCGCTGCTGGCGGAATTCACTCTCGATGGCGGCATGATCCGCAACGCGGTGTGGATTCTGATGGCGGGCCTGGCGGCGAAAACCTACATCGCGTACCGCGCGGGTTGGTGATCGATTCTACATGTGAGGTAGGACGGACGATCGTTTTTTTGTCGTCTGTCAGGCGGCCGGACTCTAGCGAAACCCGACAGACCACAAAAGACGATGGTCTGTCCTACCAGGCGCGGTTGGCACGCGGAAGCGCCTGCCCCACAATTCCGACGCTACCGCACTTCGCTCTTGCGTTCGAAGACGGCGAAGCGGCCTTCGGGGACGAGTCTGGGGAATTCGCGGTAGAGGCTCAGACGATGCTCGTCGCCGATGCAGTGAAGGCACACTACGGCGCAGGGAGCGGAATCCACCGGTTGCCGGTAACGGCTTGAAGCGTTTTCGACGCCCGTGTGTTCGAACTTGATTTGCGGGTTCCGCTCGCGGAGCAGCGCTTGCAGCGGATATTCCAGTTGAAAGTTGGCGATGTCGATACCGATTACGGCGCCGATCACGCCGCCGATCGCGCCGCAGCCGGATTTTTCGATCTCGGCGACCGATGCCTGGTACGCCGGCCAATCGTCGCGCCACTGGGTCATGTCGGCAAAGTATTGATCGTCGCGCGGCGTGGTCAGCACGCTGTGCGGACCTATGAGTGGGCGCACCCAGTTCTCAAGGGCCGGACGCCGCGCGCCGTCGAGTAGCAAAATGCACAGCGCGGCCTGAATCCACAGAGGCCGGATGGTGGAAACCAATGGGGCGCCCATCACGAATAACGGCAGAAACAGCCGCGCCATGAACGGCTGCCATTTCAGATATGCGCAGAAGGCCAGGAACGCCAGCGCGAGCGAAAGGGCGTAAATGGCGCGTTCGCGGTCGCGGCCGCGTATGGCCCGCCACGCCAGCAGGCAGGCCACCGCCAGCAGAATTCCGAGATGCAGGCGATTGGGCGCGTCGGCTTCGTGATTGGCATTCCTGGGCGGCGCGAAGACAGTCCAGCGCCAGGTGGTGGCCGGGTCGTTGGGGTTAATGCCGAGCAGACGGTGCGACGCCAGCACGAAATTGTAGACGCCGCGGTTCCAGGCATCGCTGCGCGCTCCCAATTGCTCCGAGGCGTTGCGAAGAGCGTTGGAGGCGGTCTGTTTCCATCCGAAGGATTCGTTGGGCCAGCGGAAGCGTTGATCGCCGAAAGCGGAATCGGAACCTAGGACGGAACCGGTGAGCGAGTAGTCGCGGAGATACTGCGGGGCATTGATGGCGAGCGCGCAGGCAAGGGCTATTGCAATACCGGTTGCTATGGTTGACAGACGAAAGCGTCTGTCCCACGTTGGTGCGCCAACCGGCGCTAGAATCGCAATCAGCGGCCACGGCGCGAACAAATAGGCCGTCGCTTTCGTCAGCAGCGCCAGGCCCAGGGCGCAGCCCAGGAATGCCGCGTCTTCCATGCGCCCCGTCTTGCGCCAACGCAGCGCGAAATAGACCGATGCGGCGAGCCACATCGCCAGCACGTAATCGTTCTTCGCGCCTGAGCTGGCCAGAATGCCGGAAGGAATCGTGGCGCAGAACAGCGCGGCGACGGCCTGTCCACGCGCCGGGGCGCCCCATTCGCGGGCGATGCACGAAGCGGCGACGATGCTCATCGCCGAAGCCAACCATTGGCCGAAATTGATGAAATGGTCGCCGCCGGCGAGCACGTAGCTCTGCAACATAAAGTACTCCGCGAACGGCTGGAGCATGATCTGGTTCAGATAGTGGGTGGGGAAGAAGCGGACGCTCCCCTGCTCGGCCCAATAGACCACGCGCGGCATGTGATACGCCATGGCGTCGGCGCTGTTGGGCGGGCTGAAGGCGGCGGTAATGGCGGTGAGAACAAGAATCGCCAAGCAGCCGGCCAAGCAGGCGGCAATCATTAAATCGAACCGCGGTTTGTGGCGCACGGGGCGCCCCCTGGGCCCCTGCGTGCCGCGTTCACACTCGTGTGAACGCTTTTCGCGCTGGCGGCTCCCTTTGGCAAGTATTACCGCCGCGGCGATCACCACGATCCAACAGACAATTAAAGGCGCGCGCCGAATGGCATCGAAGCCGCTCAGCAGCTCAGTGATGAACCAGACGGCAGCGCCCAGAACAACCAGCGTCCGCAAGAAGCGGTCGCGCAAGCCTTATTTACCTCCACCACGAAGCGCGCATGGCTCTCGCCACGAAGTCTTTGGCTGCCTGCACGTGCCGCATGGCCGCGCCGCGCCAGGCCGACGCGTTGCGGTTATCCTCTTCAAAGGATAGATCGCGGTTGGCGGAATCGAGCAGTTCCATCGCCTTGCGAAAACGCCCTTCCCAGCCGAGGCCGCGGTCGATGGGCGGATGGTCGTCGGGGTTCTTGCCGTCGTCGATGGCCGCCTGCTTGGCTTCGGCGATGGCGCGGTCGATCTCTTCGACGGCGCCCCGTTGATCGCGCATGATCTCGCGCCAATCCGGCCGGTATAGAAGAGCGCGGGCATAGCGCAAGTCGGAGAGGGCGCTCAAATAGTGCGGATGCACGGCGGGCCGCGGCGGCGGAGCCATTAGCGGCGGCGGGGCCACAGACGGCGGCATGCCCGCCGTCTCATCGCGGAACTTATCGTAGCCGCCTTTTTGCACCATTGCCATGGCGTCGTCGATGAAGCCGTACGCCCGGTTGCGCCACTGCGCCGCGCGCGGATTGTCTTCCTCTTGCGCGATGTCTTTGCGGGCGCTGCCAAGCAGGCGCAGAATCTCGCGGAAGCGGCTGCCGCGGCCGATGTGGGTATCCACGCGCGGATTGTCGTCGATGTCTTTGCGGTCGAACATGGCGGCCGCATCGAGCTCGCGAATCGCGCGTTCCACCAGGCCGGCGGCCGTCTGCATGTCGCGCATCACGTTCGGCTCTTCGGGAACTCGCATTAAGAACACCGCGTGGCGAAGGTCGTTGCGGGCATGCAGATAATGGGGATGCCGGTATTGAGCCCAGCTCGCGGCGGGAGCGAGGAGCGTAATCGCCAGGGCGATTGGAAGCGTGGCGCGTGGATAGAGGTTCATCATAAGTCATCATAATCAACCCCGAGCCCGGCGGTGGGGTTGTCCACTTTAATGAATCGCTAATCTGGCGCGTTCTGTAACCTTTGACACCAAGTGGAGTAATGGCTCTTACAAGGACTGGTACCGATATGTTTGACGGCGTCTCCAAAGACCTTCGCTTCGCCTTCCGGCAGCTCGCCCAAAGTAAGGGATTCACGCTAACCGCCGTGCTGACGCTGGCGCTTGGCATTGGGGCCAATACGGCCATCTTCACGCTGGTGGATGCAGTCATGCTGCGTTCGCTGCAGGTGGCCGATCCGCCGCGGCTTTACCGGCTGGGAGACGACGATAACTGCTGCGTGATCGGCGGCACGCAGAGCCATTTTTCCATCTACGCCTATCCTCTATATGTCTACCTGCGCGACCATACGCCCGAGTTCGAGCAGATGGCGGCGTTCCAGGGCGGCCCGTCCAGGGTCGGCGTCCGCCGTCAGGGCGGCGCCGCGGCCGGGATAACGTCAGTGCCGTTTACGGACCAGTTCGTTTCCGGCAATTACTTTTCGATGTTCGGCCTTCGCCCGTTCGCCGGCCGCCTGCTTGCGCCCTCCGACGACCAGCCCGGCGCGGCGCCGGTCGCTGTTATGAGCTACCGCGCCTGGGAGCAGCATTATGGCGCCGATCCCGCTGTGATCGGAGCGGCATTCGTTGTGGATGGCGCGCCGGTAACTATCGCCGGCATCGCGCCGCCGGGGTTTTTCGGCGACACGCTGGGCCCCAACCCGCCCGATTTCTGGCTCCCTCTCGCCACGGAGCCTTACATTCGTAAGCGGAATTCGCTGCTCGACCGCACGGACCAGCACTGGCTCTACATCATCGGCCGCATCAAGCCGGGAGCTTCGACGGCGGCGCTGGAATCGCGCGCCAATGTCGAGCTGCGGCAGTGGTTCCTTGAGAACGATCCGCCCGCCAATGACGCCGCGCGGCGGGATATGGAACGCCAACACATCGTGGTTGCGGCAGCGGGCGGCGGCGTCGCTTTAATGAAGCAGCACTACGAGCACGATCTGCGGCTGCTGATGGCGATCACCGGCCTGGTGCTGCTGATCGCCTGCGCCAACCTGGCCAACCTGCAGCTTGCGCGCGGGACGGCGAATGCCGGGCAGATGTCCATCCGCGTAGCGCTGGGCGCACAACGCGCGCGCCTGGTGCGGCAAACGCTCACCGAAAGCCTGGTGCTGGCGGTGATGGGCGGAGCGGCCGGCCTGTTGGTGGCCACGGAGCTGGCGCGTTTCCTGATCGGCCTCGCGTTCCATGGCGCCAACTACGCTCCCATAGACCCCACGCCATCGCTGCCCGTGCTGGGGTTCGCGTTCCTGCTCTCGCTGATAACGGGCGCGGTCTTTGGCATCGCGCCGGCCTGGTCCGCTTCGCGCGCCGACCCGGCGGCTACATTGCGCGGCGCCGGACGCTCGGCCGCCAGCCGTTCCACCCTGCCCCAAAGGTCGCTGGTGGTGCTGCAAGCGGCGGTTTCGCTGGTGCTGCTCGCCGGCGCCGGACTGATGGTGGAAACTTTCGGCAATCTGGCAAGCCAGTTTTTCGGGTTCCTGCCGCAAGGCCGCATGGTGGCCAAGGTAAACGCCGGCTTCAGTAGCTATGCACCCGAAAAGATCGCCGCCATCTATCGCGATGTGGAGCGGCAACTCAAAGAGATCCCCGGCGTGCGCAACGCCAGTCTGTCACTCTACAGCCCGATGTCGGGCAATAACTGGCAATCCGGAGTGACGCTGGAAAGCCAGCCCGGCCGCCAGTTTTCGCCTGTCTGGGACCGCGTCAGCCCGGCCTTCTTCGACACTATCGGCGCTCGCATCCTGCAAGGGCGTGGGTTCGACGAACGCGATACGCCCGATGCCCCGCAAGTTGCGGCAGTCAATCAGGCGTTCGCCGGTGAGTACTTTCCCAACCAGAATCCGCTCGGCAAACGCTTCGGGCTGGGTGCCACGGCGCATCGCGCCGATTATCAAATGTAGGCATGGTGGAGAACGTACGCTTCCGCGGCCTGCGGCTTTCCACGCCGCCGATGTTCTTTCTGCCGCTGCTGCAGATGCGCAAAGACGAATGGGCCGACAGGGGCAAGGCGCGTTCGAATCTGATCGGCGACATCGAGCTGAACGTTGCCGGCAACACTACGGACCTGACGGCCCGGATGCAGCGGGCATTTGCGCAGACGGACCCGAACCTCACTCTGCTCGACGTGGTCACGATGGATGAAGAGATCGAAAACCTCCTGGGTCACGAGCGGCTGATCGCGCGCCTCGGGGAGCTGTTCGGCGTGCTGGCGCTGCTGCTGGCGTCGGTGGGCTTGTATGGCATTACGGCGTACTCGGTGGCGCAGCGCACCGGCGAGATCGGCATCCGCACCGCGATGGGGGCCACGCGCGCGCGGGTGGTAGGGATGATCGTGGGCGGCGCACTCCGGCAGATCGGCGTGGGGCTGATCATCGGCATCCCCGCCGCGTTGGCGGCCGGCAGGTTGCTCGCCGACCAGCTTTACGGCGTAAAGAGCTATGACCCGCTGGTTCTGGGCTCCGCGGCGGCGATTCTGATTGCGGCGGCGGCAATTGCCGGATTCGCGCCCGCGCTGCGGGCTGGCAGCATCGACCCGGTCGCGGCCCTGCGCATGTAAGACAGGCCCCCTGGCCTGTCTCCCTGGCGGGTGCTTAACAGTTTTGGGGATTGTCGCCACCGAGTGCCGTAATTCGCTCCCTGACGCTTACAGAGCCGGTAGAGTCGATAACAGCGCACTCACAAGCCTGGATATCTATCGCGAGAGTCCACGGGCGACGATCGCCATACACTTAGGCGCCACGACACAATGCGTATCTCAAGAGCCATGGGGTGAATTGGAGCCGTGTTGGTTAAGAGACTGCCTGCCGGCGCCGGCGTCACGCTTCAACATACAAGCCGTTCGATTGATTACGCCGGATGTGGAGAATCGCTCTTACGCGCCGGCTGCGGCCCGGCCTTCTGGCAGGTCGCTTGGTAGGACAGACCATCGCCTTTCGTGGTCTGTCATGTTTCGCAAAATAAAAATACAGCCCGCCTGACAGACGACAAAAAACGATCGTCTGTCCCACCTCACGCCACCTCACATCCGACTTGATCGGAATGTAGCAACTCCAGACGTCGGCTGCTGCGCGGCCGGTCCTCTCTCAAGCGCCCTTCGTCACAGGCGCCGGCGCCTTCGAGCGCATCGAATGGGTGGTGAACCGCTCAGGCCGATTCCCTGGCCCATACCTTCCCTTCACGCGCGAAACCGATGAAGGCGGCAATATCTTTCGCGGCGCCGATGTCAGTTATGCCAACAGGACCCACGGCATGCGCCTTTCCGGCGAGTTCCGGGGATCCCGAAAGACCGATAGCTTTGAGATGCCGGCAGGCATCCATCAGGAAACCAACCGCGTCCGGAGTTGCGCTGAGGGCCTTGTCTCCGGCCGGTCCCGCAAGAACGGCGACGGCATCGAACATTACCGAAGGCGACCCGCGAAGCGCCATCTCCGCCGGATGTCTCGTACCGGCGGAGTCTTCCACCCCGCCCACCTTTAGCGCAATAATCGCCGCCGCCGCTCCCTCTTTATTGATCGCCGCTACCAGCGCATTCTTCAACTTGAGGTTGAATCCCGGCGCAAGAAGCAAGCCAACCTTGCGGCCCTTTAACGTAGGCTTGTACTTGCCATAAAGGCGAAGCGCGGGGCTTAGGTCGAGGTCAATCGGCATTACAGACGGCTTGGCGGCGATCGCCTCACCCGTCATTCCAAGTTCTTCGGCGACAGTGCCTCCCAAGGTTTTATCGATGATATTGAGATGCCCCAGCATCTTCTGCCGGATTGCGGGGATATCCACTTTGCCAAGCTCGAAAGTCAACGCCTCGCCAATATGCTTCCGCTCTTGCGGAGTCACCGACCGATAGAACAACCGCGCCTGCGAGTAATGATCGGCAAAGGATTCCGACCGCAGCCGAACCTTGGCCGCCTCCGTCGGAATGGGCGCCGTCCGCAATCCAACCGAGGGAGACTCGCGCGCCCCAGCCGGATCGATCGAGTTCGGTTCGTAGTTCGCGCGCCCCTTCGCCGTCAGCATCTGCATGTGCCCATCGCGCTGCATATTCGCGAATGGGCACTTCGGGCGGTTGATCGGAAGCTCGTGAAAGTTCGGCGAGCCGAGGCGGCTGAGCTGCGTATCCAGATAGGAGAATAGCCGTCCTTGCAGCAGCGGGTCTTCGCTGAAATCGATGCCCGGGACAATGTGACTCGGGCAGAAAGCCACTTGCTCGGTTTCCGCGAAGAAGTTATCGGGATTTCGATCGAGCACCATCTTGCCAACCATTTCGATCGGCACAATTTCTTCCGGAATGAGTTTCGTCGCATCGAGGACATCGAACGGCAGTGCGTCGGCTGTCTTCTGATCGATGACCTGGAATCCGAATTCGAACTCGGGAAAATTCCTGCTTTCAATGGCCTCAAACAGATCCCGGCGATGAAAATCCGGATCGGCGCCGCTGATTTTGACCGCTTCGTCCCACAGCACCGCGGCTGTTCCGAGCACCGGCCGCCAGTGAAATTTAACGAAGTTCGTCTTCCCCGCGGAGTTCACCAGACGGAAGGTATTCACCCCGAAACCTTCCATCATGCGCAACGATCTCGGAATAGCCCGGTCGGACATCGCCCACATGATCGTGTGCAGCGATTCCGGCATCAGCGAAACAAAGTCCCAGAAGGTGTCATGGGCGCTGCCCGCTTGCGGGTAGCCGCGGTCGGCTTCCATTTTTACCGCATGGATCAAGTCCGGAAACTTGATGGCGTCCTGAATAAAGAACACCGGGATGTTGTTTCCCACAAGATCGAAGTTGCCTTCCTGCGTGTAAAATTTGACCGCGAATCCTCGCACGTCGCGCGGCAAATCAACCGATCCGGCTCCTCCGGCAACCGTGGAAAAACGCGCAAAGACGGGCGTTTTCACCTTTGGGTCGGCGAGGAACGCGGCGCTGGTTACGTGCTTCATGGACTTGTACGGCTGAAAATAACCATGCGCCGCGGAGCCACGGGCGTGGACGATCCGCTCCGGAATCCGCTCATGATCGAAGTGCGTGATCTTCTCACGCAGAATGAAATCTTCCAGCAGCGTAGGGCCGCGGCCACCTGCCCTGAGGGAATTCTGGTTATCGGAGATACCAGTACCCTGATTGGTGGT
Source organism: Bryobacterales bacterium (assembly GCA_003135055.1). GTDB lineage: Bacteria > Acidobacteriota > Terriglobia > Bryobacterales > Bryobacteraceae > PALSA-243. The sequence continues at coordinate 25,099 of PLDF01000467.1, forward strand.
GAGGACAACGCCGTCTCCAGCAGCCTGCTGATGCGTCTCGCCGCCCTTAGAGGCGGCCGCTTTCGAGGGAGCTGATTTTTTCTTGGGTGCATCACTTTTTTGGGGCACGCTCAAACGGTATCATTCTCCTTCGCGGATTTCTGTTCGCCAACTCACGTTTCCGGTGGTTAATTAATGCCCGCCGCATGAATTAGAATGGACCTGAGTCACCCATGAAGAACACACTTTACCTCAAGCCGCTCGCTCTCATCCTCGCGGCCGCATCCTCGTCTTTCGCTTTCCAGGCGGACAGGGCCGCGGAAGCCGCGCGCTGGGAGAAACAGGCCCGGAATATCACCATCGTCCGCGACGATTGGGGCATCGCGCACGTCTACGGAAAAACCGACGCCGACGCCGTCTTCGGCATGGAGTACGCCCAGGCCGAGGACGACTTCAACCGCGTCGAGACGAACTACATCACCTCGCTGGGGCGTCTGGCGGAGGCTGAAGGCGAGTCCCGAATCTACCAGGATTTGCGGATGAAGCTCTTCATCGACCCCGCCGTGTTGAAGACGCAATACGCCGCCAGCCCGGCGTGGCTGCAGAAGCTCATGAATGCGTTCGCCGACGGCCTGAACTTCTACCTGCTCAAGCATCCCGAGGTGAAGCCGCGAGTGATCCGGCGATTCGAGCCCTGGATGGCGCTTTCCTTGACCGAGGGGAGCGTGCCCCTGGGCGGCGACATCGACAAGGTGAACCTTGGCCAATTGCAGGCATTCTACGGCAAGGTTCCCGCGAGCCCCGAGCCGCTTCCCGGCGAGGAGCAGCCTAGCGAGCCCGGTGGATCGAACGGCATGGCCGTCGCGCCCGCGAACACCGCCGCGCATCACGCACTGCTGCTGATTAATCCTCACACTTCTTTCTACTTCCGCTCCGAGCTGCAGATGGCGAGTGAGGAAGGGCTGAATGCCTACGGCGCCGCCACATGGGGCCAGTTCTTCATCTATCAGGGATTCAACGACCGCGCCGGCTGGATGCATACCTCGAGCGGCGTCGATGCGGTGGATGAGTATCTCGAAACCGTCGACAAGAAGGGCGACCGCTACTATTACAAGTACGGGAACGAGGAGCGTCCGCTGGCGACGGCGGAGATCGCGGTACCTTACAAGACCTCCAGCGGCACGGCCGAGAAGAAATTCACTGTCTACCGCACGCAGCACGGGCCCATCGTGCGTGAGTCCAATGGCAAGTGGGTGAGCATCCGCTTAATGCAGGAGCACGTCAAGGCTTTAACGCAGTCTTACATGCGCACTAAGGCGAAGGACTACAAGTCTTACTGGAAGACCATGGAATTGCAGGCGAATTCGTCGAACAATACGATTTTCGCCGATGCCGACGGCGACATCGCCTACTTCCATGGCAACTACATTCCCAAACGCGATACCAGCTTCGACTGGACCCGGCCGGTGGATGGCAGCAATCCCGCAACCGAGTATCACGGGCTTTTATCCATCGAGGAGACGCCGCACCTGCTGAACCCCAAGAGCGGCTGGCTCTATAACTCCAACAACTGGCCATGGTCCGCGGCCGGCCCCAGCAGTCCGAAGAAGGAAGACTATCCCGTTTATGTGGAGAGCGGCGGCGAATCCGCGCGTGGCTTGCACGCCATCCGCGTGCTGCAAGACAAGAAGGATTTCACGCTCGACTCGTTCCTTGCAGCGGCGTATGACAGCTACCTGCCATGGTTTGAGAAGCCGATCCCCGCGCTGATTAAGGCTTGGGACGCAACCCCGGAAGGCAATCCCCTGAAGGCGAAAGTGGCCGAGCAGATCGGGCTCTTGCGTAAGTGGGATTTCCGCTGGGGAGTGACATCCATCCCCACGTCTCTCGCAGTGTTCTGGGGCGATGAAGCGCGGCGGCGCGTGGGCGGCGGGAGACGGGGAGGAGGCGGCGGATCCGGCGACGATGCCTTTGCCAGTGCGCCGGCCGAGCAGCTTCTGCAAGCGTTGGCGGCGGCGTCCGACAAACTCGCGGCCGACTTCGGGAGCTGGAAGACGCCATGGGGCGATATCAATCGATTCCAGCGCCTCAACGACGACATCGCCCCGTCGTTCGACGATGCGGGACCGAGCATTCCCGTCGGCTTCACCTCCTCGCAATGGGGCTCGCTGGCCTCCTTCGGAGCGCGCGCTTATCCGGGGACGAAGAAGTGGTATGGAACCAGCGGCAACAGCTTCGTCGCCGTGGTGGAGTTCGGCGAGACCGTGAAGGCGAAGGCGGTGACGGCTGGCGGCGAGAGTGGCAATACGGCGTCCAAGCACTTCAGCGACGAGGCCAAGCGGTATAGCACCGGCGAATTGCGCGACGTGTATTTCTACCGCTCACAACTCAAGGGACACACCGAGCGGGAGTACCATCCCGGAAGCTGAGCAACCCGAGCGCACAAATCGTGGGACAGACGATCGCCTTTTGTCGTCTGTCAACCCGGCAACTCCGCGACCTTTCGCAACGGCGCACCGTCCTTCAAAAAATTCTTGCGTTCAGCACACTGACATAGTAGTATAACAAACAAGAATAGTTGATGAGCCATGGCGCAGCCCAAATTCACCAAGCTCGAGCTCGGGATTATGCAGGCGCTTTGGGACCACGGGACCCTCGCCATCCGCGAGATCCAGGAGGCGTTCCCCGAGCGCGGCCGCCCGGCGTATGCCACCATCCAGACCACGGTTTACCGCCTGGAGGGCAAGCTGGCGCTTCGGCGAATCAAGAAGATTGGCAATGCCCATATTTTCGAAGCGATAGTCTCGCGCAATGCCGCGCAAAGCCGGCTGATCGACGACCTCTTGGGACTCTTCGGCGGCCGCACGCAGCCGGTGATGGCGCATCTGATTGAGACCGGGAAGCTCACGCTTAAGGACGTCAAGGAAGCGGAGCAGTTGCTGCGCGAATTGCGCACAAAGGAGAAACGGCAGTGAGCGCCGGCGTTGCTGTTTGCGGCTGCTACCTGTGGCAAACGAAGTTGACAGAACGAAGTTGTTCGTAGTAATGTTTTCGTAGACATGGCAAAAGTCGATGAACCTATTCCGTCCATTCGCCAACGCCTGGTTGGCCGCATTTTTGTGTGGCGTAACTTACGGCAATCGAGTGGCGCGGCCCCATGGGCTGCGCTCCAAAGTAAAACACACATGACATCCGCCCATCAGTTAACCGCCAACGCCCGGAAATCCAACGGCTCCGGGACCGAACAAGGCAAGCAGCGCACCCGCCTAAACGCCTATCGTCACGGCCTGACCGGCCAGATCCGCCTCCTCACCGCCCAACAGCGCCAGGCCCTCGACCAACACTGCACCGGCATCCGCGATGCCCTCGAACCCGTAAGCACGCTGGAGCTCGATCTAGAGCAAACCATCGCCGAAGACCGCTGGCGCCTCAAACGCGCCCGTGCCCTCGAAACTGGCATCGTCGCTCTCGGCCAACTCGGCGCCGCGCCGGACCGGGATGACCCCGCCCAGCTTCCCATCGACGAAGCGCTCTCCCAAAATCGCACCTGGCTCGCCAAGGGCATCCACCGGACTATCGAGCGGAATATGGCCCAGCTCCGCACCCTGCGCGCCGAACGCAAAGCCGCCCGTCAACCGGCGCTCGAAAAGGCTCAACTACTTGCCCAGCTTGCATATAGCAAGAGCGAAAAGTACGATCCGGCTAGCGGCTTTCCGCCGGAAATGCTGCAAATTGGGTCTGATTTTTCGCGCGCCGGCGAGCCGCCCGATCGGCCGGAATCAACGCCCGGCGAGGCGGCGTGGTGCGGGCCCATGGGTTGGCCCATGTGCCTGCCGGGCTCCCGGCCTCGGAATCCTAGCCGCGTAAATGAGAAAGCCGAAGCATGAAGTCCGTCGCGTAATGCTCCGTCCACCGGAATGCCATGACACGTTTGCCCCATCACGCTAGTTTTTTAGCACCTGCCGTATTCGGGTCCGCTCCATATCCTGGCGTCGACTGCGTGGAAAGGCTCCCCATCGAAAGATTAGCGGCAAATGCGGACACTTTTGGGCGCTCGCGAGCGTCTCACCGATATCGAAAAATTGTCGGAAAAAATATTTAGGAATTACCAACAGTTTGGGGGGCAATAACGTCATACCATCATTGGGCTTTGACTGGGGTTTGCCACTTGGTTGTTGCCACTGATTTTGCTACTGGGTTGTGCCACTGGTTTTGCGATATGCCGAGAGCTCTCGCCACCGCCAACTGTATTATCTTCGCCGCCCTTGTGGCGTTTGGACAAACTGAACCCCCGCCGGCATTCGAAGTGGCGTCAGTCAAACCGAATACTTCGGGAAGCGGCAGCAGCCATACCAGCGGTACAACCGGACAGCTTACCATCACGAACCGCAGTTTGAAGGAACTGATCGAGATGGCCTACAGCGTTCAGGACTTTCAACTTGCGGGTCCGGAATGGCTCGGCTCGGTGAAATTCGATGTCGTCGCGAAGATTCCGGCCGGCGCGCGGAAGGATCAAGGCCCGGCGATGATGCTGGCCCTATTGGCGGAGCGGTTCCACCTGGCGGTTCACCGCGAGTCGAAAGAGATGCCTGCGTACGCGCTGGTGGTAGGCAAGAGCGGGCCGAAGCTGCAACAGGTGGAGCCTGGCGGCACCAACATGAACAACAACGGGAATAACAACTCGCGGCAAATCACCGCGGAAAGAGTTTCCATGGCTGCGTTGGCCGAGACCCTGGCTCGCATAGTGGAGCACCCCGTGGCTGACCGGACCGGTCTCCAAGGCGTTTATAAGCTGAAGTTGGAGTATACGCCGGATAACGCCAAGTCCGACGGACCGGAAGGTGCGGCTGAGCCCTCGATTTATGCAGCATTGCAAGAGCAATTGGGTCTGAAATTGCAAACGCAGAAGCTACCCGTTGAGGTCATCGTGGTGGACCATGTGGAGAGAGTCCCCACCGAAAATTGAACGCCGAAGCGAGAAAGTTTCGGGAATTGCGAACAATGTCGTTCGCCGTATCGTCATACCAAGTCAAAGGAGGAGTCCGGCGGATGTCGCGAGGCCTAAGGGGCGCAGCAGGGCGCGCTGCTAATTCGCGGAGCGTCGCGGAGTCTTATCTTAAAGGGCCAGATCTTAAGCTGCCAGATCTTAACCTGGCAGCTTTGTGGGGCAGGTTGTCAACCTTCGACTGATCGGGGTTCGCCCCCTGGGCCGGGCCTAGTCGAGAGCAGCGCGGAAAGGCCAGGGATGGAGGAGTCTGTCACAAAGCGGAAGGGCCAAGCGTCATTGTTCTTAGCGCAATGGGGGAGAATCTCGTCTCGATTTGCGGGCGGTTTCGTCAGCGAGATCGTCAAAACTAGAACGGGAGAATCGGAAAATGACGCGAGCGATCGGCGGTATTGGCGTAATGATCGTCACCTCGTTGGGTGCGTTCGGGCAGCCCGCGCCGGCCACGCCGGCATTCGAGGCGGCATCGGTGAAGCCGGCGGCGCCTTCGACGGATGGCAATGTCAGAAGGTCGTTTAACAGTGACGCTGGGCGGATCGACTATTGGAATGTCACTTTAAAGCGGCTCATAATGCGGGCATACGGCGTCAAGGAATATCAAATTACCGGCCCCGATTGGCTGGATTCGGCCGGATACGACGTGGTCGCCACTATTCCGCACGACGCAACCGAGGCCCAGTTGCCTCAGATGCTGCAAGCGCTTTTGGCCGAAAGATTCAAGCTGTCGTTGCACCATGAAACCAAAGACATGCCTGTTTACGCCCTGGTGTTGGGGAAGAACGGGCCAAAGCTTAAGCCGGCGGAGCAGGAAGAGGGTTTCAGCATGAAGATGAGCCCTAAGGGCCGCCATATTGAGGGCAAATCGCGTCTCGCGGGGCTGTGCGACTTCCTGTCGAGAACGATGGATCGCCCGGTAGGGGACATGACCGATTTGAAGGGCGTTTACGACATCACGCTCGATTGGGCCCCGGACGATGGCGAAAGGGCCGGTATGACGAAGATGGCGATGGAGGCGACTTTCTCCTCGGGAGCGGGCGCACCGCTTCGAGCCGTCGTAGGAAAAGGTTCCGAGAACATGCCCGACAATACCGACGGCGCAACTCTCTTCACGGCATTGCAGGAGAGACTTGGGCTAAAATTGGAGCAACGTAAGTCGCCTGCCGATTTTCTCATCGTCGATCGCGCGGAGAAGGTTCCGGTCGAGAACTAACTAGTTAATTAGAACCAATACAGAGACCAAACGGATGCGAATGAAGAACCAAACTATCCGGAAGCGCTTATTCAACTGTCTGCTGTCTTGCGTGGTTGCCTGCACGGCCGTCTTCGCACTTGCCGCTTCTCCGCACCATGGCGTAGTGACGTTCGGCGGCTTGCCGCTTCCGGGCGCAACGGTGACAGTAACTCAAGGCGATAAGAAACTGGTCGCAGTGACCGATCAGCAGGGAGCGTATTCTTTCCCGGACTTAGCCGATGGCATCTGGAAAATCCAAGTGGAAATGTTATGCTTCACCACTCTCAACCAGGAAATCGGCATCACCTCGGAAGCGCCCAGTCCGGTATGGGAATTGAAGCTTCTTTCGCTGGATGAGATCAAGGCATCCGCGCCGCCACCCGCGCCGAAACCTGCGGCAACCGCAACGGCAACTGCCGGGGCTCCGGCGGCTGCGGCGACAACTTCCACATCGCAACCTGCCGCCACTCCATCCATAACGGCGGCCAATGATGCCGCCAATGCCGCGGCAAACAACAAGAAGAAGCCCGCCAAGGGAAAAGCCGGCGCCGCGCCTGCTGTACCGGGCAGCTTTCAACGCACGGATTTGAATGCCTCCAGCGATGCATCGGCGGCAGCGGGATCGGCGGCGGCCAGCCCGGGCGTGGGCGAGCTGAATTCCGGCGGAGCGGCCGAGGCGCTGTCGGTTGGCGGCAGCACCAGTAACGGAATCGAGAGCCGGGCTATCGGCAATGCGCGCCGAGGTCCCGGGTCGCAATATAACATCCAGGCGTTTTCCAGTTTAGATAGCTCCTATCTGGACGCTCGGCCATTCTCCCAGATTGGCGTGAACACCTCCAAAGAGCCCTACGAACACACAAATGGCGCAGTTTCGGCAGGCGGACCGTTGAGGATTCCGCACTTATGGCACACCAACAACGGCCAATTTTTCCTCCAATATAATTGGGGCCGCATCCACAGCGACGCCGTGTCGCCACCCGCCCTGGTGCCGACACAGGCCGAGCGCGAAGGAAATTTGTCGCAGCTAACTTCTCTAGGGCAGCCGGTAACGGTTATCGACCCCACTAACGGCAATCCGTTTCCCGGCAATATCATTCCGCAAAATCGCATCTCGCCTCAAGCTACTGCTTTGCTGGGGCTTTACCCGCTGCCCAACTTCACCAACTCGGCATACAACTACCAGGTACCGATCGTCAGCATCAACAACACGGACGGTATGCAGACCCGAGTGAATAAGATGATCAACACCAAGAATTTCCTCTTCGCTAACTACAATTATCAAAACACCCGGAGTATGGCGCCGAACTTGTTTGGCTTTACGGATTCCAGTCAGACCACCGGAATGAATGGAACCGTCAGTTGGCGGCGGATGGTCAGCCAGCGGCTCAACATCAATTCCACCATTCAGTTCAGCCGCCAGACCGTTGACGCATCGCCATATTTTGAGAACCGTGAAAACGTTTCGGGCGATGCCGGCATCACCGGCAATTATCAGAACTCGCAATACTGGGGCCCGCCCTCTCTGAACTTCAACACGATCTACACGCTCAGCGACGGGAATCCGTCTTTCACCGCCCGGCAGCAGGCGGTGGCCTCGACCGTAGTTCAGTGGACGCACCGGCCGCACCAATTCCAATTCGGAGCCGACATCCGAAGAAACGAATCTAACACCATCTCGCAGGGGAATCCACGCGGCGCCTTTACCTTCACTGGAGCTGCCACTCAAGCCACCGCGAATGGCGTCGCCGTTCCCGGAACCGGGAGCGATTTCGCCGACTTCCTGCTGGGCACGCCCGATATAGCTTCGCTGTCTTTCGGGAATGCCGACAAATACTTCCGATCCAATTTCGACGACGCCTACGTTGTGGACGACTGGAGAATCGCATCGGGTCTGACGATCAACGCCAGCCTGCGCTGGGAATATGGCTCGCCGCCTACCGAATTGTATGGGCGGCTGGTGAACCTGGATGTTGCGCCCGGCTATTCGACCGCGGTTCCGGTGCTGGGCAGCGATCCGGTAGGCGCGCTTACCGGCCTAAAGTATCCCGATTCGTTGATACGTCCCGATAAGCACGCCGTTCAGCCGCGCTTCGGAATCGCGTGGCGGCCCTTTTTTGGATCCTCGGTCGTGGTCCGCGCCTCGTACGGAGTCTATTACAACACGTCGGTGTACAATTCCTTCGCGAATTCGATGTCGACGCAAGCGCCGCTCGCCAAGAGCTTCTCCGTAGCCAACACTCCCGCATCGCCTCTGACGCTGGCCGATGGCTTTAATGCCACGCCGGTGGGCACGGCCGACAATTTTGCGATCAATCCGAACTTCCTGGTTGGATACGCCCAAACCTGGAATGCCACCGTGCAGCGCGACCTGCCCGGCGGTATTCTTATCAATGTCGGATACCTCGGCACCAAAGGGACGCGGGGCCAGCAGGAGTTTCTTCCCAACACCTATCCGGCAGGGGCGGTGAATCCTTGTCCCGCCTGTCTTTCCAATTATGCTTACTATACTTCGAACGGTAACTCCACCCGTGAGCAGGGCAGCGTCCAATTGCGGCGCCGGCTCCACAACGGAATCACCGCGAGCGCGCAATACACTTTATCCAAATCGATTGACGACGCATCTTTAGGTGGAAGAGGGCAGGGTGGCTCGGTACTTGCCCAGAATTGGCTCGATCTCAGCGCCGAACGCGCGCTTTCGCCTTTCGACCAGCGCCACCTGGCAACCTTTTCCGCCCAGTACACTAGCGGCATGGGAATGCACGGCGGAACGCTGTTGAGCGGTTGGCGCGGCGCCGCGTTCAAAGGCTGGACCCTTCTCACCAATATTACAGTGGGCAGCGGTCTGCCCGAAACGCCTGTCGATCCCGCCCTGAGATTTAGCGGCACGGGCTTCACCGGGCTTCGGCCGGAATACACCGGGGTCAATGTTTATGCCGCTTCGGCGGCCAACCCGGGGTTGGCCCTCAATCCGGCGGCCTATATAGCGCCGCTATCCGGTGAGTGGGGAGACGCCGGCAGAGACTCGATTACCGGTCCGTCTCAGTTCTCTCTGTCGGGATCGTTACAGCGAAGCTTCGGTAAATTCGACTTACGATTCGATTCGACCAATGCTCTGAATCATGTCGTGTTTACCAATTTCAATCCCATTTTCGGCACCACGCAGTTCGGCGTGCCCACTGGAGCCAATAATATGCGCAGCGTGGCAGCCCGATTAAACTGGAGGTTTTAATGCTCGGATTTCACGTTTCGCAAGCGCATATCTGGCGGCCTTTATCGGTCGGCCTGATTTGCGCGGGTTTGCTGGCGCAGCAGCAGACGCAACAGCCCGCTCAACAACCCGGTCAACAACCGCCAGTGGCCGACTCCGGTGCGAAGTTTGAAACTACCGCCCAGTTAGTAGTGGAGGATGTCAGCGTCACCGACAAGAACGGCAAACCTATCGAAGGCCTGACTGCCAAGGATTTCACCATCACAGAAGACGGCGTTCCGCAGACCATCAAATTCTGCGAGCCTCAGAAGCTGCTCGATACGGCAACGCCGCCGCCGATTAGCACCGCTCCGCCGGCCAAAGCTCTCGATTCCGGCCGGGCCAAGGTGGACCCTGTCACCAGCATTCAAATTACCACCGAGCCGGCCGGGGACGTCCGCTACCGCGATCGGCGGCTGATGGTCCTGTATTTCGACATGAGCGCGATGCCGCCGCCCGACCAGTTGCGCGCCGAGACCGCCGCCATCAATTTCGTCTCCAAGAATATGAAGGGGCCCGATCTGATGGCGGTGATGTCGTTCTCCGACGGAGTACACGTCCTTCAGGACTTCACCGACGACCGCGACCAGTTGTTGAAAGTGATCAACAAGCTGTTCATCGGGGACGCCCAGGGCTTCGATGAGGCCGTCGCCGACGACAGCGCGGCCGATACGGGAACGGCATTTGGCGAAGACGATAGCGAGTTCAATATCTTCAACACCAACCGGCAATTGTCGGCGCTGCAGACCGCTGTGAAGATGTTGGGCGCCCTCAATGAGAAAAAGGTGCTGGTCTATTTCGCCAGCGGCCTGAATCTGAACGGATTGGATAACCAGGCGCAATTCCAATCCACCACCAACGCGGCCGTCCGCGCCAACGTCACTTTCTTTGCGGTGGATTCGCGCGGGTTGGTTGCGACGCCCGCCATGGGCGACGCCAGCCACGGGTCGCCGGGCGGAATTGGCATGTACAGCGGCAGCTCGGCGCTGGCGGGGGCGATGAATTTCTCGAAGTCGCAGGACAGTATGTATGCGCTGGCCACCGATACCGGCGGGAAAGCTCTGCTGGATAACAACGACTTGGGGCAGGGAATCGTCGAGGCCGAGCAATCCATCGGCGATTACTACATTATTGGGTATTACTCGACTAATACCAAGCTGGATGGCAAATTCCGTCGAATCAAAATTACCTATAATGGCGACCCTACCGCCAAGGTGAGTTACCGCCAGGGTTACTTCGGGGGTAAGGTATTCAGCAAGTTCACGTCCTCCGATAAGGAGATGCAGCTTCATGACGCGCTGATGCTGGGCGACCCGGTTACCGAACTTACCATTCAAATGGAAGTGAATTACTTCGAAATGAATTCGGCCGAGTATACCGTTCCCATCGCCGCCAAGATTCCGGGCAGTGAGTTAGCGCTGGCGAAGCGAGGCGGCTACGAACACACTGCGATCGAGTTTATCGGCGAAGTGAAGGATGAGTACGGCAGCACCGTCACCAACGTGCGCGATACGTATAATATCAAGTTGACGGATGAGACCGCGGCGCAACTGGCGAAGCAGCCCATCCAATACGATACCGTGCTCACGCTGCTTCCGGGAAGCTACACGATCAAGTTCCTGGCGCGCGACGACGAAACCGGCCGCATTGGCACGTATATGCGGAAGTTCGTCATACCGAACCTGGCCAAGGAGCTGAAGCGCGTTCCCATCAGTTCGGTAGTATTGAGCGGTCAGCGCCTGGACGTCAGAGACGCTCTCAGTAACGCGAAACAAAAGCAGCCGACGGTCAGTCCCTTGGTTGAGGATGGAATCAAGCTGATTCCCAGCGTAACGGACGTGTTCAGCAGGAGCCGCGACATGTACGTCTATCTACAGGCGTACGAACCCGGCGCGGCCACGGTCCAGCCGCTGGTAGCATTCGTCACCTTCTATCGGGGCGACCAGAAAGCCTTCGAGACTAAGCCGCTTCCGGTAACCGAAGCCATGACTAATAAGCTCAAGACCATGCCGCTTCGGTTCCAATTTCCGTTGAACAAGCTTGCGCCTGGCAAGTATAATTGCCAGGTTACGGTGCTGGACCCGGGTTCGAACAAGGCGGCATTCTGGCAAAAGCCGGTGATGCTGGTACAGTAACCCGCAACCGCAAGTGGCGCACTTACTCTGGCGTGGCGCGTTCACACTCTCCGGACACCCTCTTGCTTGTGGGGCAGGTTGATAAACCTGCGGCCGATTGTCAATCGGCCTGTTTGGTGCGGCGATGCTGCTTTGTGGGGCAGCCAATCCTGGCTGCAGCCGGCTTTCAGCGTCTCGACGCGCCCGAGGCGCGATGTAATGAACCACCAACTGCTCCGGGCACGCGGCGCGGATTTGTTGAAAGCAAACGATTTGTCGGAGCAGTCGGTGGAGAGCCGGCTCTCTTCTGCGTACCCGCCGGTTTCTGCTGCCAGAGACGCTCCCGAAGGGACCGTCCGTCGCTATGTGAACGCGTTTTTGGCCCGCAAAGTCTGCGTCACCAGGAGTGGGACTTTGCACGAAATCCGCGCGCAACCGTCGCGCAATCGGACGGGTCAGTCGTATGAGTGCGCGCACGAGTGCGTGCGCCGCGTCAGGCGGCTTTCTCACTGTGCATCTCACTGGCCCCCGGACAGGCTCTTGACTAACTCATACAGAAAGGTCTGCCCTTCGTAGAAAGACCGCGCCATCATTCTCTCATCGCGGCCGTGCGCGCGGTTGTCGTCGCGCTCGTAGAAGAAGCCTTGTACGCCGTAAGTAGGAATGCCGGCGGCGCGCAACGCGCGGCCATCGGTGGCGCCGGTACTCATCGTGGGGAGTACCACCACGCCCGGCCACATGGTATCGGTGATGCGCGACATCGCGCGCAGGATGTCCGGCCGCAACGGCGAACCGGCCGAATTCTCCTCTTGATTAGCGATGGAGAGCGCCACCTGATCGTCGGCGACTACCTTCTTCAGCGTGTCCATCACATACTTAAGGGAATCGTCCGGCTGAACGCGGCAATTCACATTGGCTGCGGCGAGTTGCGGCAACGCATTGCGTGCGTGTCCGCCTTCCAGCATAGTTGCGACGCAGGTGGTCCGCAGCATCGAGTTCCACGCCGGGGATGCGGCGGCGACCCGCTTCATGGCTTCGGCATCGCCTGCCGCCACTTTGGCAAGATCGGCCTTGGACGGGCTGGCATCGATCTTCGCCATACCGGTGAAGTAGGCGCGAGTGACTTCGTTGGTCTTGAGCGGGAAACCGTATTGGCTGAGGCGAGTCAGCGCGCCTGCCAGGCGATAGATGGCGTTATCGGCCACGGGCACTGAGCTGTGGCCGCCTTTGTTGCGCACTTCAAGGCGCACGTCGAGATACCACTTCTCCGCCGCCTGAATCTCATTGGAGACGCGCTTGCCGGTAACCATCGTGCCTTTGCCGCCTTCGTTCAGGGCGAATTCGGCGTCGATGAGATTCTTGTGTCCCTTGATGAGCCAATCGACGCCGTTGTAAGGGCCGCCGCCTTCCTCATCGGCGGTGAGGGCGACCACGATGTCGCGATCCGGTTTGTAGCCTTCGCGCTTGTAGCGAATCAGATTGGCGATCCAGACGGCCGCCTGCGCTTTGTCGTCGGCAGTGCCGCGGCCGTAGTAGTAACCGTCTTTTTCGGTGAAGACGAACGGGTCGGTAGTCCAGTCTTCCCGCTTGGCTTCTACCACGTCGGTGTGCGCGAGCAGAAGGATGGGCTTGAGCCTGGGCTTTGCGTTAGCCTGCTCCGGGCCGTGGTAGCGCACCACCAGATTGGCCTTGGTGGGGATGGCGCCGCCAATGAAGATGTCGGAATCCGGAAACCCGGCGGCGCGAAGGCGCTTCGCGATGGCTTCCACAACCGGCGTGGTGGCCCCGGTGGTGAAGCCGGATTTGATTTCGATAATCTCCTTGTAGATGTCGTGGGCCAGGCGCTGGTCGGCTTCGGGCGGCATGGTGGATGCGGCAAAGCAAGCGAGCGGCGCGGCGATGAGCAGAGTACGGCGAAGCATGGAGGTCATTATGACATGGCGCTGGGCAAGGTCAACCAGCATGGCCCCGGAGGGCCCGAGAAGATGAAGATAGGGCGAGGGAACGCGCGGGGCTTGACCGCTTACTTACCCCTGGTCGTCGCAGGCCATGGGCCCGCGCTACTTACCCGGCTTCCAATCGGGCAAGCGTCCCGGCGTGGGAGGCGCGCCCGCGGCGTCTAACTGCTTTTCCAGCGCTTTGATATCGGTCTCGAGCAGCTTGCGCAGTTTGGGAATTTGCGCGGCCAGCTCGTCGGATGCAATCTGGTATTGCTCCATCGCGGTCTTGGTCGGGTGACTGGTGGTTCCGCGTACCGGCGAAGCCGCGGCCTGCACGCGCTCGGCGATCGACGCGGGTACGCCTTCATTGTGCGAGCGCCAGATTGTGTCGCCGCGCAGAGCCAGGCTGATGTCGTCGAGCTGCTTCTCAAGCGCCAGTGTTTCCTGATGCAGCTTCGGCGAAAGCGTGGGCGTGGCGTCCACCGCGCGGCGGATCGCCTCGAGGCGCGTGCGCGCTTCGGTGGCCGATTCCTGCGTGGCCGTCAACGCCTGCTGCAGCTTCTCGAGTTTGGCCTCGAAGTCGGAAAGAGCGGCGCGGTCTTCGCGCGTGGATGGCCCCTCGCCAATCACTTCGAAGGTCTGCGAGCCGGGCAGGGGAGTCACTACGCCGTCGATGCGCTTCGCCAGTGTGACGGTATACCTACCGGGCACTACCAGTGCGCCACCGCCGCCTCCACGGCCGGCAAAGGCTGGGGGCTCTTCTTCACCACCACCGCCACCGCCGCCGCCACCGCCAGCGCCGCCTTCTCCGCCGCCGCCCGCTCCGCCGCGGCCGCCTCCTCCACCCGCGCCGCCACGGCCGCCGCCGGGAAGGTTAGCGCTCTGTCCGCGCAGGTCCCAGGTGACTCGATGGATGCCCTGGGTCGCGGGCTCGTCCATCCGCCGAACCACCTTGCCGGCGGAGTCCGTGACGGTCATGAGAATCGCCGGCGATTCTTCCTCGGATTCGGCGCGCAGCTGCTCGGGCGTGGGATACGGAGGCGTCTCGCCGCGCTGCACAACTGCTCTCTCGCGCTGCTGCCGCTCCTGCGCCTTGGTGCGGTAGCCGTCCTTCAAGTTGTACGTGATAATCGCGCCGACCGGCGGATTCGGCGCCGTGAAGAAGCTCTCGCCCTGATCGCCTTTGCCGCCGCCGAAGATGGAGCCGGGGATGTAAGAGAGAGCCGTCTTCACGGGGAAGAGCATGCTTTCCTTACTCAGGTTCTCGGCCGTCGCGTCGCGCAACGGGCTGTAATCGTCGAGGATGTAGATGCTGCGGCCGAAAGTGCCGACGACTAAGTCATCCATCTGCTTCTGTATGGCTAAATCGCGCACCATGATCGTAGGCAGGCCGTTACGCAAAGGTATCCACTTCTCGCCGCCGATTTTGGTGAAGTATAGGCCGAATTCAGTGCCGGCAAAGAGTAACTTAGGGTCCTTATAGTCCTCGGCGATGGCGTAGACGCCGCCGCGCCCGGGTAAGTTGCCCGATATGTCGATCCAACTCTTGCCTTTGTCGGAGCTCTTAATCAGATAGGGCTTGAAATCGCCATTCTGGTGATTCTCATAAGCTACATACACCGTTCCGGCGTCGTGCTGCGAGGCGGCGATGCGCTGCACGTAGGCGTCCTCGGGCACGCCCGCGGGCTTCTCCACTTTGTGCCAGGTCTTGCCCCCGTCTTCGGTGATCTGCAACAGGCCGTCGTCGGTGCCGACGTAGATGAGACCTTCTTGCTTGGGCGATTCGGCGATGGACGAAATGTTGTCGTAGAGCGCGGTGGATACGTTCTTCTGGATGGCGTCGATGGTCCAGATTTTACCCATCAGGGGCAGGGTATTGCGGTCGAGATTGCGTGTCAGGTCGGGACTGATGGCGCGCCAACTGTCGCCGCGGTCGTCGCTTCGGTAGAGCTTTTGCGAGCCGAAATAGAGGCGCGTGCTGGAGTGCGGGCTGACGATCACGGGAGCGTCCCAGTTCCAGCGCGCGGCGGGATCGCCCTTGGCGGGCTGCGGCTGGATGCTGACGCGCTCGCCGGTGCGGCGGTCGAAGCGTACCATGCCGCCGTTCTGCATGTTGGCGTAGATGGTGTTGGGGTCCTTGGGATCGACGCGGCTGTAGAATCCATCGCCGCCCATGGTGACGAAGCAATCGGAATTCATGATGCCGGCGGAACTTCTGGTGCGCGCGGGACAACCGAAGCTGTTGTTATCCTGCGTGCCGCCGTAGACGGAATAGAACGGCGCGTCTTCACTTACAGCTACATCGTACATTTGCGCGGTAGGCAGGTTAGATTTGAAGATCCAATTCTGCGCGCGGTCGAAGCTCTCATAAATGCCGCCATCGCAACCTACTAAGTAGTGATCGTTGTTATGCGGGTCCACCCAGATCTCGTGATTGTCGACGTGCTTGAAGCGCGTGGGCAGACTGGTCTGCGTTCGGCCGCCATCGTCGGACACCATGATGTTAGTGTTCATCACGTAGACGCGGTCGGGGCTGCCCGGGTCCACGACTACTTTGGCGTAATACTGGCCCTGTACGTCATAGCTATTGCGCTTCTCCCAGGTGGCGCCGCCGTCGGACGAGCGATAGAGCCCGCCGCGGCCCGCAGAGCCTTCCACTTGCGCGTACATGATGGACGGGTTCGAGGGCGCATAGTTCAAGCCGATGCGGCCGAGCTCGCCCATGTTAGGAAATCCGCCGCCCACCTTGTTCCACGTCTTACCGGCGTCGTTGGAGCGCCAGAGAGCGCTCTCGGGTCCGCCGTGAATCATGCCGAAGTAGCGGCGCTCGCGCTGATGCGTAGCGGCGAATAGGACGTCGGGGTTCTTGGGGTCCATAACAACGTCCGAGCAGCCCGTGTAGTCGCCGACTTTGATGAGACTCTGCGACCACGTCTTACCGCCATCGGTGGTCTTATAGAGACCGCGCTCGCCGCCGCCCTTCCACAGCGGACCGGGCGCGGCGGCGTAGACCACGTTCGAATCGCGCGGGTCGATCACGATGCGGGCTATGTGCTCGGTGAGTTTGAGGCCCACGTTGCGATAAGTGCGTCCGCCATCTTCGCTTTTATAGACGCCGTCGCCGAAGGAGACACTGCGCTGGTCGTTGTTTTCGCCGGAACCAACCCAGACGATGGAGGGGTTCTTGGGGTCGATGGCGACGAACCCGATGGAATAGGAGCCGTAGTTATCGAAAACGGGCGTCCAAGAGGTGCCGTTATTCCGTGTGAGCCAGATGCCGCCGGAGGCCTCCGCGGCCAGGTAATGGCTGGGGGAATCGGGGAAAACGGCGATCTGCGAAACGCGGCCGGAGATGAAGGCCGGCCCGATGTTACGGACCCGCAAGCCGGCGAAGGTGCGGGCGTTGATGGGGTCGCTGGAATCGGCGCCGCCGCGGCGTCCACCGGATGGGGCGGGCTCGTCCTGAGCGAAGGCGGTCTGGGTAAAGGTCAGCGCAATGCAGAACAACAGTGGCAGGAGTCTCATTGAGGGTGAGTATATCGCAGCGACGGGGACTGGGTGGGGCGGCGGTGGCGCCCGAGAATCGCGCGGCAGGAAGCTTCATGCGGTTTCGGGCGGCTTGGAGGGGTCTTCGACGCTGAGACGCGAAGACGCAGAGGCTGCGGTGAGAGGACTTTGCGGTGCGTCCGGAGCGGAAAACGGCGTGGCGAGAGCGGGTTGGGGGCTGCGGAAGCGGGGGTTTCGGACTTGTATCGGACGGAAGCTGAGGACTCGGAAGTGGGTTTGGATTGTTCGGGTTGTGGGGGCGGGGCAGGGGTGGCGACGGGTTCAGGTGGCTGCGGCAGGGGACCCGGATTGGCATGCGGAAGCGCCTGCCCCACTTTGGCTTCGGCTTGCGGGCGTTGCAACTCTTTGAAGGCGCGGTGGTAAACGCGCTCGCAGGAATTGACGACCCGTTGGAGGCGCTCACAAGGTAAGGTGGAGGAGTCTGTGGCGAAGGCATCGCCGGAGGTACAGATTGAGGATTGAGGCGACCTCGATATTTTTACGATGAAGGTGTTGCAGGGGGTCTGCCAGAGCTCGGCTTCGACGCGGCGCACGCGGCGGAAGCGCCATTCGTTGTGAACGAGCGTGTCGATGAGGAGGCGCCGGTCGGGATCGGCGGGGCGGTGATGTTCATGGTACTCGGCGGAGAGATCGGCGAGATCCTCCGGTTTTTCGTCGAACATGATCTGGTGGACGGCGTAGATGCCGTGCTTCAGGGCGGTGAAGCGGGATACGGCCTTGCCGGCGGCGGTGCGCGAGCCGGTAGATTTTTGGGAGTTGGAGCGGCTGGCCGCGCGTTGTTCGGTCGACCTAAACATGAAGGAACCTCGATTTGAGCCTAGCAGGTGGATTTGGGGCTGGAGGGGCGGCGGAAGGCAAAGTGCTTTAGAAAGGCCGAAAAAGGACTAAAAATAAAGGTGGAAGTGCTGTGAACGGGTTTTGGGGGGCAGAGCAGAACGCCCTTCGCGAACAAACTGTCCTGTGAACCCTCAAGGCGTACCCTGTGCCACAATTGAACGGAGCTTCCCGCGCGAATCCCAAGGATTCACATGTCTGAGACGAAGATGTTGGCCTTTGCTCCGGCATGCCATCGACAACGCGCTTTCGCGGTCAGGCTCCGAGGCCGCGGAATGAACTCGGACAGTTTGTGTAATCCGTGCCGTTTACTGTATCCAGTTGCGTTGGTCGACGTTACACCATAATGTGACCGATATGGCCATGAATGATTTGCTAAAAGTCACAACGCACGGTGTGAAGTGCGCTTCAAAGGGTGTGCAGATCAGTCCGATGAAGCCGATGAATTGGGCGGTGTGGCGGCGAAGAAGGTGAAGCCGTGCCATGCCTGATGGGCCTCGATGCGAGCGATGAGGGCGTCGGATACTGCGCGCGAGAGCGGCGCGGGGAAGTATTCCGTTACGCGCGGGCCGGAGGCGATGCGATGGAATGGCTCGCGGTCCCGGTCGCGCCAATCGCGCAGATGGAGGCGCGCGGTTTCAATTTTAGGCATGGTGAATCAGGCTACGGCCGGAGGCCGCGCCCAGAGGGCGCCCCCAATCGGCCGCAGGTTTGCCAACCTGGGCCGCATAGCGGCAAACGGTGCAGGTGTTTCTCCATTGGTCCAGGGAGCTTACCAGGGCGAGAAGGCCGATTGACGATCGGCCGCAGGTTAGCCAACCTGTCGGCATGGCCCGGCCGGGCCACCAAAGGCGATGAAAACCCGCGTGTATCCGGAATTTCGACGCACCTCGGAAGGCTGGCCGGGGGGCCAGCCGCGGACCAGGGGGTCCGCCCTACTTTGGCTGGGTTTTCGACCGTGCCCCACATCGGATCGCATGCTCCACATGGGATCACTGGTACACATTGACTCTTGCTCCACACCGGCTCACTTGGTCCACATGGGATCTGCTTGGCGCTCGCCGACTCAGGTTGTCTCTGTGTGATTTGTCTGCAAATAGGAATCGATGGCGGCGGCGGCTTTACGGCCTTCGGCGATGGCCCAGACGATCAAGGATTGGCCGCGGCGGATGTCGCCGGCGGCGAAGATTCCGGGTTCGGAGGATTGGTAGTTCGCGCCGGTGGCGATGTTGCCGCGGCGGTCTTGCGCCAGGTTGAGTTGCTCGTGCAGGCCGCCCTTGGCGGGGCCGGTGAAGCCCATGGCGAGTAGTACGAGGCCGGCGTCCAGCGTGAATTCCGTCCCGGGGATGGCGGTGAATTCCGGCGTGATGCGGGTGGCGTGGAGTTGGGTTACGTTTCCTGCGGCATCGCCGGTGAAGCGCACGGTGTTGACGCTCCAATCGCGCAGGCCGCCCTCTTCGTGCGAGCTTTCCACGCGCAGTTGCATGGGCCAGAGCGGCCACGGGGTGGATGCGGCGCGCGTTGCCGGGGGCTTGGGCAGCAACTCGAATTGCGTGACGGATAGAGCGCGCTGGCGGTGGCAGGTACCCAGACAGTCCGCGCCAGTGTCGCCGCCCCCGATAATTACTACGCGCTTGCCGGTGGCCAGGATGGCTTCGGATTCGGGGATAGTGGCGCCTTCGTTGCGGCGGTTTTGCTGCGGGAGGAATTCCATGGCGAAGTGGATGCCGTTGAGGTCGCGGCCGGGGACGGGCAGGTCGCGGGGCTGCTCGGCTCCGCCAGCCAGGAGGATGGCGTGGAAGTCGCGGCGGAGGTCGGCTATCGGAAGGCCGGCCAGGGGGGCGTGGATCGGAAGGCCGGCCGGGGGNNGACCAGGGGGTCCGCCCTACTTCGGTGTCGACGACGAACTCTACGCCTTCGGCGCGTAGTTGGTCCAGGCGGCGGTCGATCAGGTGCTTCTCCATTTTGAAGTTGGGGATGCCGTAGCGTAGGAGGCCGCCTGGGCGGCCGGACTTTTCGAAGACGGTGACGGAGTGTCCGGCGCGCGCTAACTGTTGCGCGGCGGCAAGGCCGGCGGGGCCGGAACCTACAACGGCGATGCGCTTGCCGGTCCGTGCGGCGGGGCGTTCGGGCTGTATCCAACCTTCGGCGAAGGCGCGGTCGACGATGGCTTGCTCGATGTGTTTGATGGCGACCGGCGGCTCGTTTATGCCGAGCACGCAGGAAGCCTCGCAGGGAGCCGGACAGAGGCGGCCGGTGAATTCGGGGAAGTTATTGGTGGCGTGCAATTGCCGCGAGGCTTCGCGCCAGCGGCCGCGATACACCAGGTCGTTCCAATCGGGAATCAGGTTGGTTAACGGGCAACCGGTGTGGCAAAAGGGCACGCCGCAATCCATGCAGCGCGCGCCTTGCGTGCGCACGGCATCTTCGGAGAACGGCTGGTAAATCTCGAACCAATCCTGAAGGCGCGCGGCGACGGGGCGGCGCTGCGGGGTTTCGCGGACGTGATCGAGAAAGCCTGTCGTTTTACCCATTCGCGTTACCCATGTTGGTTACCCACACGAGTCAACTCCAGCCCGGCCGGGGTTGCCAGGGCGCGCTGGTGTTCGCGCGGGCAGACTGAGGGCGCGCGGCCTATCGTGATTCGCTAAAGGACGACCGCCTGGCAGACGACAAAAAACGATCGTCTGTCCCACCTGGCGGCGCCTCACATCCGACTTGACTAGAATGTAGAAACTGTAGCCTGAGGCACCTGAAAGGCCCGAAAAAGCCGCCTGAAAGGCGGCTGCAGCCAGGATTGGCTGCCCCACAAGGCAGGCTGAGGAGAAATTGGTAAGTTGGTCAACCATGAGTGAACTCCAGCGCGGCCGGGGTGGCCAGGGCGCGCCGGTATTCGCGCGGGAAGACCTTCACGAACTTGCCGAGATTCTGCTCCCAGTTTTCCAGAATCCATTTCGCCTGCGGGCTGCGCGTGGCTTCGGCGTGGCGCAGGATGAGGGTGAAAAGCGTCGCGGCGTCGGCCGAGTCGGCGGCGACGGGTTCCAGATCTACGCTGGCATTGTTGCAGCGCTTGACGGCGAAATCGCCGGTCTCATCCAGCACGTACGCGATGCCGCCGCTCATGCCGGCGGCGAAGTTGCGTCCGCACTTGCCCAGCACCACCACCAAGCCGAGCGTCATGTATTCGCAGCCATGATCGCCCAGGCCCTCCACTACGGCCGTGGCGCCGGAGTTGCGCACGGCGAAGCGCTCGCCCGCGCGTCCGTTGAAGAACGCTTCGCCGCTGGTGGCGCCGTAGAGCGCAACGTTGCCAACAATGATATTCTCCTCGGGCAGGAAGCTGGAATTCTGCGGCGGATACACGATGATGCGGCCGCCGGAGAGTCCCTTGCCGGTGTAGTCGTTGGAATCGCCCTCGAGTTCCAGCGTTACGCCCTTGGCTAAGAAGGCCCCGAAGCTCTGTCCGGCGGAGCCGTTGAACTGGAAGCGGATAGTATCGTCCGGCAAGCCCGCGGAACCATAGCGCCGCGCGATTTCGCCCGAGAGCATGGCGCCCACGGTGCGGTGCACGTTGCGGATGGGCATTTTGATCTCGATGGGCGTGGCGTTTTCGAGCGCATCGCGGGCGTTATCGATCAGCTTGTAGTCGAGCGCCTGATCGAGACCGTGATCCTGAGCTTCCACGCAGCGGCGGGCCACGCGGTGGGGAGCGGGCGGGTTGTAGAGAATGGCGGAAAGATCGATGTCCTTGGCTTTCCAATGATCGACTACTTTTCGCGCTTCCAGCATATCGACGCGGCCCACCATTTCATCGAAAGTGCGGAAGCCCATCTGCGCCATATACTGGCGCACCTGCTCGGCGATGAAGAAGAAGAAATTCACGACATTCTCGGGCGTGCCGGTGAATTTGGCGCGGAGCGCCGGGTCCTGCGTGGCGATGCCCACGGGGCAGGTGTTGAGGTGGCACTTGCGCATCATGATGCAGCCCAGGGCCACCAGCGGCGCGGTGGAGAAGCCGAACTCCTCGGCGCCCAGCAGCGCGGCGATGGCGACATCGCGGCCGGTCTGGAGTTTGCCGTCGGTTTGCAGGCGGACGCGGCCACGCAGGTCGTTCATGACCAGAACCTGGTGGGCTTCGGCCAAACCCAGCTCCCACGGGATGCCGGCGTGCTTGATGGAGCTGAGGGGCGAGGCGCCGGTGCCGCCGGTATCGCCCGAGATCAGGATGGCGTCGGCGTGCGCTTTGGCGACGCCCGCGGCCACCGTGCCGACGCCGACTTCCGCCACCAGTTTGACCGAAATGCGCGCGCGCGGATTGACGTTTTTCAGATCGTAAATGAGTTGGGCGAGATCTTCAATGGAATAGATATCGTGATGCGGCGGCGGCGAGATAAGGCCCACTCCGGGGATGGAGTGGCGCACGCGCGCGATGGTGTTATCGACTTTGTGGCCGGGCAACTGGCCGCCTTCGCCGGGCTTGGCGCCTTGCGCCATTTTGATTTGCAGCTCATCGGCGTTCACCAGATAATTGGCGGTGACGCCGAAGCGGCCGGAGGCCACCTGCTTGATGGCGCTGCGGCGGTTATCGTGGTAGCGCGCTTCGTCTTCCCCGCCTTCGCCGGTGTTGGATTTGCCGCCGATGCTATTCATGGCGATGGCCAGAGTTTCGTGCGCCTCTTTCGAGATGGAGCCGAACGACATGGCCCCGGTGGCGAAGCGCTTGACGATTTCCTTGGCGGGCTCGACCTCTTCGATCGGGATAGGCTCCTCGGCCTGCTTGATTTCGAGCAGACCGCGCAAGGTGGTGAGCTGGCGGTTCTGGGTATCGATGAGCGCCGCGTATTCCCCGAAAGTCTCAAAACTCTCACGTCTTACAGCGTGCTGCAGCTTAGCGATGGTGTCGGGATTATAAAGGTGGTATTCGCCATCGGCGCGGAATTGGTAATTGCCGCCGATGGGCAGCTCGGGGCCGGTTTCGGTTCCGCTGGCGAACGCGTGGCGGTGCTTGCGGATGGCCTCTTCGGCTAGAACGTCCAAGCCGACGCCGCCGATGCGGGAGACGGTGCCGGTGAAATAGCGGTCCACCAGATCTTTGTTCAGGCCGATGGCTTCGAAGACCTGGGCGCCGCGGTAACTTTGGAGCGTGGAGATGCCCATTTTCGAAAAGGTTTTCAGGAGACCTTTGTCGATGGACTTCTTGAAGTAGTCGACGGGGTTATGCTTGTCACCACCGGCGATTTGCTCGACCGTTTCCAAGGCCAGATATGGATTAACGGCGCTCGCTCCGTAGCCGATCAAGAGCGCGAAATGCATCACCTCGCGCGGCTCGCCCGATTCGATGATAAGCGCCACCTGGGTGCGGGATTCTTCGCGGACCAGATGGTTGTGGACGGCGGCCAGCGCGAGAAGGCTGGGGATGGGCGCATAATCGGGATCGACGCCGCGGTCGGAAAGGATCAGCAACGTGTAGCCGTCCTTGATGGCAAGAGACGCGCGGCGGCAAAGCTGCGTGAGGGCGCGCTCCAGGCCCTTGGCGCCCTCTTCCACCGGAAACAGCATGGACAGCGTAGTGGCGAGGAAATCGCCTTGCGAAACGCGGCGCAGCTTTTCCAGATCGCGGTTGATCAGCATCGGGTGCTTGAGCTTGAGCGTGTGGCAGTGCAGCGGGGTTTCGGCGAGAATGTTACGCTCGACGCCAATGTAGCTGCGCAAGGACATGACCAACTCTTCGCGGATGGGGTCCACGGGCGGGTTGGTCACTTGAGCGAAGAGCTGCTTGAAGTAATTGAACAGCGGCTGCGGCTTATCGGAGAGACAGGCAAGCGGGGTATCCGTGCCCATGGAACCGACGGGCTCTTCGCCATTGCCGCCCATGGGACCGAGGATCAGGCGAATGTCCTCATCGGTGTATCCGAAGGCGCGCTGGCGCATCAGGATGGCGTTGCGATCGGCGCCATGCTGGCGTGGCGGCTCGGCCAAATCTTCGAGGATGATCTGGTTTTCCTTGATCCAAAGCTGGTAGGGGTTGCGGCCGTAAAGGCTGGCTTTCAGCTCCTTATCGGAAATGATGCGGCCCTGTGCGAGATCGGCCAGCAGCATTTTGCCGGGTTGCAGGCGGCCCTTGAGTTTGACGTCTTCGGGCTTGACGGGCAGGACGCCGGTTTCCGACGCCATGATCAGCAGATCGTCATTGGTGACCAGGTAGCGCGCGGGTCGCAGGCCGTTGCGGTCGAGCATGGCGCCGATGGTGCGGCCATCGGTGAAGGCGATGGCGGCGGGGCCGTCCCACGGCTCCATGAGGGACGCGTGGTATTCGTAGAAAGCGCGCTTCTGCGGGTCCATGTGGTCGTTCTTGGACCAGGCTTCGGGGATCAGCATGGCCATGGCATGCGGCAGCGAGCGGCCGGACATGACAAGCAGCTCGAGGGCGTTATCGAAGGCGGCGGAATCGCTGCCGCCGGGCTCGATGACGGGGAAAAGCTTTTTGATATCGTCGCCGAAGAGCGGCGAGGAGAGCACGGATTGGCGCGCGTGCATCCAATTGACGTTGCCGCGCAGGGTGTTGATCTCGCCGTTGTGCGCAACGTAGCGATAGGGATGCGCGAGGCGCCACGAGGGAAACGTATTCGTCGAGAAACGCTGGTGCACGAGGCAGAGCGCGCTGACGACTTCAGGATCGTTCAGCTCGGGATAAAAGTTGGCGATTTGCGGGGCCAGCAGCAGCCCTTTATATACGATAGTGCGGGCGGAGAGCGAGGGGATGTAGACGCCCTTGGCGGCGGCTTCGGATTCGACGCGCTTGCGGACGATGTAGAGCGCGCGCTCCAGCTGATCTTCGGTCATGCCCTTGGCGCGGCCGACGAAAATCTGCTGGATGTAGGGCTGCGAGCCGCGCGCGATGCGCCCGATGGCGGTTCCCTCGATGGGCGTATCGCGCCAGCCGAGGACGGTGAGCCCTTCGGCGACGACGATCTTTTCAATGATGCCTTCGCAGGCCTGGCGGGCTTGCGGCTCGACGGGCAGGAAGGTCATGCCGACGCCGTATTCGCCGGCGGCGGGCAGGGTGAAGCCAAGGTCTTTGCATTTGCGCGCGAAAAAGCGGTGCGGAATCTGGATGAGGACGCCGGCGCCGTCGCCGGTCTCGGGGTCGCAGCCGCAGGCGCCGCGGTGCGTCAGATTGATGAGAACCTGGATGCCCTTGACGATGATGTCGTGGGATTTCTGACCCTTGATATTGGCGACAAAGCCGATACCGCACGCGTCGTGCTCATGGCGCGGGTGGTAGAGGCCTTGGGGCTCGGGTAGACCAGTGGTTACAGAGTAGTCCATCATAAATCCACGTGGACGCCCCGGACGGTAATCCGGCGCGGCTGGCAAAAGGAAGGGGTGACCCTCTTTGTGCATTTTAGCAGGATTTGGGGGAGAGGGGGAGCGTCGATAGCGGGAGCGGCGGGAGCGGAGGAGGGGGAGAGTTCGGGTTCAACGCGGAGGCGCGGAGATTGGGAGAATACGCGGAGTTTTATGGATGGTGAATTCAAAGGCAACGGATGAGGTCGCTGAGGAAGCGGAGGTTTCGTTGCGGGGGTCTCCGGAGAGGTGGCTTGGCGAGGCGGGACCGAGTGTCCGAAAATGGGACTAGGGTCGTTTGGTAGATCGTGGTTGGCGTGGATGGGGAAAGATTTGATTCGACGCTGAGGCGCTAAGACGGGGAGAGTTTTCCTTTGGATTGTGCGATTTGTCGGCTATGGAGATTAAGGAGGGCCGGCTAGGCGTGGCGCCGACGTTGGCGGAAGACGGGTGCCATAGCGGTGGATTGGAGTGTCCGATGATGGGACTAGGGTCGTTTGGTATATCGGTGATGCCGGAGTAGCGAGTGTGGAGTGCGGGTTGATTTATGAGGCCGAAGCGGGGTCTGAACGGGTCCGACGGGACCGGTGCGGGTGAGGCGATCAGGCTGGCGGCGCGGAGTTTATCAGCGGTGGGCTGGACGGGGCGAATGGCGTGGAGTTGGCGGGTGGCGGTTCTTGATGGCATTGCGTGATCCGTGCGGAGAGCGCTTTGCGGCGAGTGGCGATTCACTAGAGGGGCGGACTGGCTGAGGGCATGACGGCCGTCAGTGCGCGAGGGTGGTATCGGCGAGTACATGGACGCTAATACCAGGGTACACCACCGATGCAAGGAATGTTACGTAAGTTATTGAATATACAAGTATAAATCGCTGAACTGGGTTTTAAATTCCAACGCGAAATTCGATGGAAAGGGCTGCTCGAGGAAACGGACGGGATGGATGCCGGACCAGTCTGAATCGAAGATGCTTAAGCGGATTTCATCATCGACGCAAGCCAAGCTGGAACAGGTCCTCTTCGGCGTCCCCGCGGAGCAGTAATCCGCGCAACTCGGGCTGGTTCTGCCACAGCGGCTTCATTTTTGGAATCTCGGGGGAATCTTGGCGAACTCTTTCCGACTCATTAGTGGATCTGCACTCCGTGGCAGATAGCGAAGACCCATTTGCCCCGGTGATCGAACTCGCGCACGATCTCCACGACTCTGGCGTCGTTCCGCCGGTACTCGGCGCTCGGCCCCCCAGCAGGAGCACTGCCTCATACTCCTCCACGCGCACATCTTCGAACGTCAGGCCGGCTTCCAGCCCGTAGCGCGCCGCTCAATAATGCTCAATATAAGGTGTCCCAGCAGGGCTTGAAATCGTGCATGACAAGGTTCAGCCAGCGCCGCGAGGGCGCCGCCACGGCCGTTTACCGGCCTTCCTCCGCGAACCGGCGTACCGCGTAGAGGGCCTGGCACGATTCGCCGCCATCACCTTTGACGATCAGGATTTGAGACATCTCTCCACTGTAATCGCGGGCTGCGCAAATCGGACTTCCGTTTGACGCATCGTACGGGCCGGAGCGCAGAAAACAATTGAACTTGCACAATCCGCACCCGTTGTATACTGAGTCTGCACAGCGATGCGAAAGAAGAACTCCTGGTTCAGTCCTACCTGGAAGCACGCCACGAACGCCGGCGCCCAAAGCCTGCTGAAGGCGGCCGGCAATCTGCCGTTCGGCAGCGACGGTTCCGGGGACTTCATGGCGTTCGACGGGCGCAACGGCAAACCTCTTTGGCATGCGGGTCTCCTATCGAATCCGAGCAATGCCCCGATGGCTTACATGCTCGACTGGCATCGATATATTCTCGTAGCCGGCGGGGAACACCTCTATGCGTTTTGTCTCCAGTAATCGAATTGGCAGGAATATGAACAGACTACTTTTTGCTTTTACAATCTGGGCATCGCTCGGATTCCAACCCCAGGCGCATGGCGCGGGCCGTATCCAGGTAATGCTTCTCGATGGCGAGAGCGGCGGCCCCTACCACGCCTGGCAGGCTACGACGCCGGTACTCAAGAAGGAACTCGAGGAGACCGGCCTGTTCCAGGTCGACGTGGTGACCGCTCCTCCCGCGGGCGGCGATTTCAGCGCTTTCAAACCGGACTTCGGCAAGTACCAGGTCCTCGTAATGAACTACGACGCTCCCGACGAGCGCTGGCCCGACGCGCTGAAATCCGCGTTCGCATCGTACGTAAGCGGAGGCGGGGGCCTGGTAACGGTTCATGCCGCCGATAACGCCTTCGCGGGGTGGCTGGCATTCAACGAAATGATCGGCGTCGGCGGATGGCGTGGCCGCACCGAAAAATCCGGCCCGCTCTGGTATGACAAGGACGGCAAGCTGGTCTCGGACGACAAAGCGGGCCGCGCCGGAAACCACGGCAATCGCGTGCCTTTCGCCATTACCGTGCAGGACGCGAACCATCCAATCACGAAAGGGCTGCCGCACGTCTGGATGCATCAAGGCGATGAATTGTACAACAGCCTGCGCGGACCCGGCAAGAACATGACCGTCCTGGCAACCGCGTATTCCGATCCCGAGAATCACGGAACCGGCCATGACGAGCCCATGCTGCTCACGCTCAGCTACGGCAAGGGACGCGTGTTTCACACCACTCTTGGCCACGATATCAACGCGCTCAGCTGCGTCGGCTTCATGGTCACCTTCCAGCGCGGAACGGAGTGGGCGGCCACTGGAAAAGTCACGCAGAAGGTTCCTGCCGTTTTCCCGACGGCAACGGTGGTTGCGTACCGGAGCGATATTGCCGCGATGGATCCGAATTATAAATACGGCCTGAACGCGCTCAGCAATCCTCCGGGAGCGGGCCGCGGAGGTAGATAGCCTTAGGAACATATCGCGGAGGCGCTTTACGCTGCTGGCGGGCGCTACCAGCGTCGCGCCCCTCGGCCTGGCAGGCGCCGAGCCAGTCACTGCCGATGCGGCAGTGCGGCGCATCCAGGCCGAACTGGGCGGCGACTGGCCCGCAACCGGTCCCGACGGCGTCATAGCCGGCGACCCTTCCACCGTTGTGAAAGGAATCGCCACTACCGCCATGGCCACGCTCGACGTTCTCAAGCAGGCGGCTGGGGCCAATGCGAATCTGATTCTGACGTACGAACCGACTTTCTATGGCCGCGCGGACGGACGGCCAGCGGCATCGCCCACGCCCGGACGCGGCCCGATGGGCTTGAGCCCCGACGACCCCGTCGCCAAAGCCAAACGCGAATTCATCGCGAAGAACGGCTTGGTGGTGTTCCGCCTGCGCGACCATTGGCAGGCGCGTAAAGAGAGCGAGATGGCCGCTGCCTTTGCGGGCGCGCTCGGCTGGTCTAACCGGCGGGTCAAGAGCGACGACGCGCTCTACGACTTGAGGAGCGGCAACGATCTCGCCGTTTTCGGCGCGCCAGTTGGCGTTTCCGTACCCATGCCATCCGGTCAGCGAAGATCCTTTAAACGTGAAGTCCGGAATAAACCGACAGCAGGCGGGAAACTGCCGCCGCAATCGAGAACTTGGTCTCTTGGACATGCGCCGCTCCTTTTTCCGGCGCGAACTTCCGCGGTTCGGCGTCAAATCTTGGCCCCCGGTCATTGCACAATGCAAAATCCCTATTGCGCCGTAGGCTAACGAAAGAGATCATCGTAAAATAGGGAAATGCGTCCGGCCGACGACGTTTTTCGCGAAAACCGATTTACTTCGAGGCCAAAACAAAGTAAACTCGATATGAATACCCTGCCGGGCGCACCACAGGCCGGCCGGTGGAGGAACAGTACCTGATGCATCGAGCCTTGCGCGCGCTGTCGCCTCATTCGGCGCGGATGATCGGAGTTTGTGCGGCCGCGGTTCTTGCCTGCGTTTACGCGCTTCGAGGGGCCGATCAACCGGCTGCAGCGCCTCCGCCGCCGATGTTTAAGCAGTATTGTTTCGGGTGCCACGGCAATAACGCGGCGATTGCGGGAATCAGCCTGGAGAAGCTGACCGCCGCGCCTTCGGTGGCCGAGAATTATCAGGTTTGGCAGCGCGTCATCGCGGCGCTCGATCAGAAACGCATGCCGCCCAAAGGCCTGCCCCAGCCGAGCGATGAAGACCGGGCGCATTCCGCTGCGTGGATCCACTCGCAGCTTGATGGCTATCTAAAAACCCACGCGGGGGATCCGGGACGGGTCACAGTCCGCCGTTTGACGAGCGGCGAGTATAACTATGCCATTCACGATCTCACCGGGCTCGACCTCGATCTCGGCATCGACTCGTCGAACGACTCCGTGGGCGGCGAGGGATTTAGTAACTTCGGCGACGTCCAGTTCATGCAGGATGCCAACCTGCAGCGTTATCTCGCAGCGGCGAAGATAGTCGCCGATCACGCCGTGGTGGGCGCGGGGCCGATTCAGTTCTACGTCGATCCCGGCAAATCGGGATTTGAGATGTCCGCCATCCACCGCGTTAAGGATATTCTTAACACCTACGGTTTTCGCACCGTCTCGGGGGAAGGCGGATTTTCCTTCGGGCTCGAGAGATATGCCAAGGCGCTGTTCGCGGCCTGGGAATACCAACATCGCGCCGCGTTGGGAAAGCCGAACGCCACTTTCGCGACCTTCGCGGCGGCCGAGGGCGTCACCGCGCGATTCGTCGAACACATTTACCGCACGATGAACCGGTCCGATTTGCTGTATCCGTCCTCGGAGATGGCCGCGCGATTCGATAAGCTTCCGGCGCCCACCGCGGATATTGCGGCCAGCATCGCCGCGGCGCGCGCTTCGTCTGAGGAGCTGCAGAAATATCTTACGTCGTGGCCGGGGTGGCTCTTCGCGCGCGGCGATGCGGCTTACGGCGGCGCGGGCGATGAGAGCCCGCTCATCATCAGCGAAAAATCGCTCAGGGTGGAAGCCGCTCATCACTTCGTCTACAACCGCGCCGGCAGAGGGCCGGGCGGCGGCAGAGGAGCCGGCCGCGGCGCCCCGCCGCCCCCGCCGCCAACCGCGGTGAAGTTCTATTTGTTCGCTTCGCCCGTCAACCCGGCAGCCAAAGGCAAGCCGGTCATGATCTGGCGTAACCCGACGGTGAGTTTCCGCGCGGGATTCGGACGCGCGCCGGCTGCGACCGTGAATGCCGACGGCGCAGAGGATCCGAACGCGCCTCCTGCCGCGGCCGGGGCGAATCCTACCGCCGCGGCGAATCCTCCGGCGGGCGGGCGTGGAAGCGTGCCGGCCGGTCCGCGCGTACCTCTTCGCGCCGCCGTGACGGATGAATGCGCCAAGGCACTCCACTTCGGAACCAGTCCGGACGGGATGGCGATCGGGCCGGACGATTTTGCCTCGGACCTTGCCTCGACGGCCATCGAAGTGAAACTCCCCGCGGGCATGACCGCGGTCAACTTCCAGGCCGATGCCCAAGTGGGGGCCGATCCCGATCAGGTCTTCCGCGCGATCATTACGGATCGCGAAGACGGCCGCTCGCGGGGCATTCCGCTTCGCGCCCTGATCGGCAATCCGTCGAGCGCCGGATATCAGATGTTCAAACAGGGCGTGCTGCAACTTGCGGACATTCTGCCTCCCAATTCGAACGGTCAGGACACGCCCGCGGACAAGGATCCGCCGCCCGAACCCTTCGACCCGACCTACAACACTCCGGAGCACGACGCGTTCGACAACGACGTGAAGTACGTTCGCGACGACAAGTTCATCTACAACCATGTCCTGGACGATGCGACGCGCCGCAGAGTGGACGAGGCGTGGGACGATCTCTACACCTCATTCGAGTATCACGATCACTACTGGAAGCTGCTCGATGCGCATTACAAGCTGAATCTCGGCAACAAGCACATCGGCGAATTGACCAAAGCGGATTTCGACGCGATGCCGGCCGAAGCTCGCGGTTACGCGGCGAGCCTGCGCAAAACGTATGACGAGGCGCGCGCCGCCGAAAACGCCGCGCAGCCGCGGCATGTGGACGATTGCCTGGAATTCGCAAGCCGCGCCTGGCGGCGGCCGCTCACTCCTAAGGAAAAGCTCGCCCTGCGCGCGTTTTATGCGAAGGCGCTGGCCGACGATCCCAATCACACGCGCGCCATCAGGACCCTGATTGCGCGGATCATGGTGGCGCCGGAGTTTCTCTACAAGCTGGAAAAGGGCGGCTCGGCCACCGCATCGTTGGTGAAGCCGGTTTCGGCAACCGGAGGCGGCGGGGCCGGCGCGCTTAATAATTGGGAGATTGCCAGCCGTTTGAGCTTCTTCGTCTGGTCGTCCATTCCCGACGACGAACTGCGCCGGGCGGCCGCCGCGGGCGAGTTGACGAATCCATCGCAGCTTCGTAAGCAGGCCGCGCGCATGCTGGCCGATCCGAAGGCGCGCCGCATGGCTACGGAGTTCTTCGGAGAATGGCTCGGTTTCTACCAGTTCGATAAGTTTAAGGGCGTCGATACCAGCCGGTTCCCGGAGTTTACGCAGGAAGTGCAGTCGGCGATGTACGACGAGGCGCTATCGTTCTTCGAATACATCGCTCGCAAGGACCGGCCGGTCAGCGAACTTCTCACCGCCGATTACGATTTTCTGAATGCCCCGCTGGCCAAATATTACGGCGTCACGCGCCCCGTCAAGAGCAAGGACCAAGTCGAGTTGGTCGAGGGGGCGAATGCCTTTAATCGCGGCGGAATCCTGCGGCTCGGAGCGGTTCTGACGGCGACATCCGCGCCCCTGCGGACCAGCCCCGTGCGGCGCGGCGATTGGGTGCTGCGGCGCATCCTGGGCACGGCTGTGCCGCCGCCTCCGCCAGACGCCGGGTCCATTCCGGCCGACGATAAGCTCTTCGGCGGCTTGTCGGTTCGCGAACGGCTGCAGGCGCATAAGCGCAACGCCACCTGCGCTACCTGTCACACGCGCATCGATCCGCTGGGCTTCCCGCTCGAACACTACGATTCGACCGGCCGCTGGCGCGAAAAATACGCGGACGGCAAGCCGATCGACGATTCCGGCGATCTGAGCGACAACAGCCGGATCGACGGCATCACCGGCCTGTTGGAGTATCTCGAAACCAAGCAGACGGAACAGGTGCAGCGGACGATGGCTAGAAAGCTGGTTGGCTACGCGCTCGGCCGCACCATTCAACTTTCCGATCAGCCGCTGATCGATAGCCTGGCAGCCGCCGGGGGCAGGTCGGGCATGTCGGTGTTAGTGGGCCAGATCGTGACCAGCAAGCAGTTTTTGAATCGCGTAGACGACGGCGATGCGCCGGCGGCTGCGTCCGTGAAACGCGCGACTTTGAATCCAACCGAACCGAGGCAGGCAGGCAGACAATGAACAAAACCGAAGGAAAATCGAGGCGTCATTTTTTACGAGGGGCAGGCGTAGCTCTAGCGCTGCCGTGGATGGAATCGCTTCCGCTGTTCGGCGGCACGGATACGCCGGCTGCGAACAAGCCTCCTCTGCGGTTTGCCACTATTTATTGGTCGAACGGCATCAAGCCCGCGCATTGGTGGACGAAGGGCAGCGGCGCGGCCATGGAATTCGGCCAGAGCGCGGCGCCTCTGACGCCGTACGCCCAGGACATTGTCTTCATCAAAGGCCTCTTCAACGAGCAGGCATTCAAGAATCCGAGCCCCCACCAGGGACGCAACGCCAATCTGCTTTCGGGCGCCTGGGTGAGTTCCGACCCGAGCGACATCCGCGTCGGGACATCGATGGATCAAGTGCTCACCAAGGCGATCGGGAGCCGCACGGCCGTGCCCAGCATGGCTCTGGGCATCGAGCCGAACGAACTGCGTCTCGAAGACGGCCTCTCCATGATCTACGCGTCGAACATTTCATGGGAGACGCCCAGCCGACCGGCGACCAAGGAAATTTATCCCGCGCGCGTGTTCGATTCCCTGGTGGACGACGGCAAGGGCCGCAAGCTGGACCGCAGCATCCTCGACGCGGTGCTGCAGGAAACGCAGGACCTGCAGCCCAAGCTCGGCGGCGGCGATCGCAAGAAGCTGGATGAGTATCTGGAATCCGTGCGGTCGATCGAGAAGCGCATCGATACGGCCGGCAAACAGGAGCGGATCGAGGGGTGGCGGCCGACTTTGGAAAAACCGAACATGCCGCGGCCGGCCAACGAGATTCCGCAGAATGTGGCGGATCACATGAAGCTGATGCTCGACCTGATCGTGCTCGCCTTTCAGATGGACAAGACGCGCATCGCCACCTGCATGCTCAACAACGACCTTTCGCAGATGAACTTCAAGTTCCTCGAAGGCTGCAACGGGTCGTTGCATCTCGATCTCACGCACAACGGCCACGTTCCCGCGCTGGAGGCGATGTATCTCAAGACCAATCAATTCCATGTGAAGCAGTTGACGTATTTGATGCAGCGCTTGAAAGATATCGACGAAGGCGGGACGTCGCTGTTCGATAATTCGCTGCTGCTCTTCATGTCCAGTCTGTTCGACGGCGACGCGCACGGCGCGGATCAACTGCCGATCGTGCTCGCAGGCGGAGCCGGCGGGGCGCTCAAAGGCGGACGGGCGCTCGATTTCCTCGATAAAGGCAACGACAACCGGCGCGCTTGCAGCCTGTACCTCTCGATCATGGATCAGATAGGCGTAAAGCTGGACCGCTTCGGCGACGCCGACAAGCGACTCCCCGGGGTCTTCGCTTAAGAGGTCTTCGCTTAAGTGGAAACTAACTCGCGAGGTTCGGGCGCCTTGCGGCTTCACAAATCGGGAGCCCATGGGAGCCAGATCTAGTCGCTTTAGCGGCTTACCTGCTGCAACTCGGCCGGCGAATACCGCTGCTAGGAAGGCGGTCGATGCGGCTGGCTTCGATGCTCACGCAGAACCGCTTCTAAAGAACGTCTCTACCAACTGCCACAAACCCGCGGGTCCTCGCGGGCGTGATCGATCTGCTGCCCGTACCTCGATCCCGCGACCGGCTCTCCGGTGCTCTACAGCGATCATGCGTCCCGGGCGCCGGCCGGATCAACCCGTACCTCACCGCGCCTTGCGGGAAAACGGTTGATCCTAAAAACGGCAGTTGACTGCCAGGGTGGACGGCGAGTCTATGACCGGTCGAGGTTTCCCTCTGCGGCGTGCTTCACCCCAATGGGTGAGTCGGCTGGAGACCGCCCGCGGGAAAAAGAACCGGCGACAAGATCGCCGGCGCTACGAGGAACGGCGGCCATGCTCGTGAGTGGCGTTTCAACTGCCGTTTTTAGGTTGATCCGGCCTTAGACGATCCGGACGTGGCGCAGTCACCCCGCGATATACTTGCGGAATAAATGGGCAAGATCGGGACGCGGCGGAGATCGCGGGAAGCGTTACGGCCAACCGCAAAGCAGCCCGTTGCAGCCGCAGGGGAGCGCCAGGGCTGGCGGCGGCACGGCTGGCGGCTGCTGGCGATTTGGGGCCTCCTCTTGATCGCCTATTCCAATTCTTTCCAGGCCGGCCTGGTGTTCGACAATGCCTCGGTGATTGGGCAGGATCCCCGCATCCGCCAGGCGACGCCTCAAAACATCGCGTCCATTTTGACGGGAGGGTATCGCTACTCCACAAACACCGCGGGATTGTATCGGCCGTTGACCACTTTCTCCTTTTTGCTGAATTACGCAGTGTTCGGAAACGGTTCGCGCCCGGCGGGATATCATTGGGGCAATCTCGCGGTGCATGGGGTCAATGTCGCTCTGGCGTATGCGCTCGGGATCGCGGTTTTCGGAGAGACTGCGCCAGCTTGGGCACTGGCCGCAATCTGGGGATTGCATCCGGTGCTCACCGAATCCGTTACGAATATCGTGGGCCGGGCCGACCTGCTGGCCGCCTTCGGAGTTTTGGCGGGGTTATTGTGCTACGTGAGAGCCGCTTCGGCCGCGGGCCGGCGGCGGCTGGCATGGCTGGCAGGCATCATGGCCGCCCAGACGGCCGGGCTTTTTTCGAAAGAGAGCGCCGTGGTCTTGCCCGGCATCATGCTGGCATACGACCTGACGTGGCTTGACCGCACGACGTGGCGCGGGCGCGCTCCGGCCTACGCCGCGCTGGCGCTGCCGTTCGCGGCGTTTTTCTATCTACGCGGCCAACTGCATCCGCATATGCTCGTCTCTTTTGCCGACAATCCCCTGGTGAATGCCGGCTTCCTGACTGCGCGGCTGACCGCCGTCGAAGTAATCGGCAATTTCCTATGGCTGTTTCTCTGGCCGGCCCGGTTATCGGCGGATTATTCCTTCAATGCGCTGCCGTTATTCGGTTGGCGGGCGTCGAACTGGGAAGAGGCCAAGGCGCTGATTGCGATCGCCGTTTGCCTTGGCGCCGCGCTTCTGATCTTGATTCTGGCTGTGCGCGGGCGCTGTGCGGGGAAGCCAATGCTCTTCTTCCTGGCTTTCTTCTTCATTGCCGTATCGCCCACTTCGAATCTGATCGTCATCATCGGCAGCATCATGGCCGAACGGTTTCTCTACTTGCCTTCGGTGGGTCTCGCTGGATGCGTGGTCGCAGCCATCTATGCTCTTGTCCGGCGGAATCCGCGGCGGCGGCCGGCAACCGCGCGAGTCGCCTGGGCCGCGCTGGGGGTGCTGTGCCTGGCGCTTGCCGCGCGAACCTATGCACGCAATTTCGACTGGAAGGACGAGCTCAGCCTTTGGAGGAGCGCCGTGAACGTCTGTCCGGGCAGCGCCAAGGCGCACTACAACCTGGGCAAGGCGTTAGAGTCCCTACCTGGCCGGCT
This sequence comes from Bryobacterales bacterium, assembly GCA_003135055.1. GTDB lineage: Bacteria > Acidobacteriota > Terriglobia > Bryobacterales > Bryobacteraceae > PALSA-243. The sequence continues at coordinate 61,082 of PLDF01000467.1, forward strand.
GCCGGAAGCGATCGCCGAGTATCGGGCGTCGCTCCGGATCGACCCCGATCATGCGGATGTGCACAACAATCTGGCGAACGCGCTCTCGGCCGTTCCTGGCCGGCTTCCGGAGGCGATCGCCGAATACCAGGTGGCGCTGCGGATGGAACCGGATCGCGCCGAACCGCACAATGACCTGGCAAACGCATTGGCGAAGATGCCTGGCCGCCTGACGGAGGCGATCGCCGAGTACCGAACGGCGCTCCGGATTCGGCCCGATAGCGCGGAAGTTCACTATAATCTGGCGAACGCGCTGCTCCGCCTGCCCGGCGGATCAACGGAAGCGATTGACGAATACCGGGCGGCGCTGCGCATCGAACCCGGTCATGCCGATGCGCACGCCAATCTCGGAAATGCGCTTGCGCGCTTACCTGGCCGGCTGCCGGAGGCGATTGTCGAATATCGCACCGCGCTGCGCATTGCACCTGATTCCGTGGGCGCGCATATCGGCTTGGGAAACGCGCTATCGACCAACCCCGCCGGGCTCCCGGAGGCGATCGCCGAATATGAGGGGGCGCTGCGGATTCTTCCGGATGACGCGGAAGCGCACTATGACTTGGGAACCGCGCTGGCACGCATCCCCGGCCGGTTGCCGGAGGCGATTACCGAATTTGAATCGGCCCTGCGAAGCGAGCCCAACTTTCCGGAAGCGCACGTCAACCTGGGCAATGCGCTGGCCCAGACTCCGGGCCGGCTTACGGACGCGATCGCCGAATATGAGGCCGCCCTGCGCATCCGGCCCGATCCTGTGGTGCGGCAAATTGTGGACAGACTACGGGCGGAGCGGTAGGACTTGGCCGGTTCCCTCCGAATCCTCTCGCCGCTCCGATTCGTCCGAGAGTCCGCGGCGGCGGCGGCGATTCAGAGCTACAGCTACAAAGCTGGAATTCGAGAACAACCAGGTGCGGGTAATCCGCGTGAAGTCTCCGGTGCACGGCGGCGCGCTGATGCACGAGCACCAGCTCAACCGCGCCGTGGTTTACCCTAAAAACGGCAGTTGACTNNCAACTGCCGTTTTTAGGTTTACTGGATCGGCCAAAACACCCGCCTCGCCCTGCGAGACGGCAAGACCGGCATGGCGATCCATTAGGCCGGTGAGCTGAGCTGGGGCGGCCCGCCGCAATCTTGCGCACCGGGAGGAAAACCCGATGGACGGACCTTTCGAGGCGGTACTGGCGGAGTTCAAAGACCGATTTTCGGCTTATCGGCCGGGCCGCCTGGCTGCCATGCCGTCGACGAGCCAGCGAACATTCTTGTCGCGATGGCAGGCGAGGCAGGCGTTGGGACTATCGGGCTCGCCGAAACGGGCGGTCATGGCGGCGTCGGGAATTTCGTCGATTTGGTGCGAGCGGGCGCGGAACATCAGCGCATCCATATTGCGCGGCATGTGGCACGAAACGCAGCGGCTGGCTTCGCTCGCCGGCGCGTGCCGCGTATGCCGCTCGGGACGATCGCGCAGCGATTGGTGGCACTGCAGGCACATCTCATCGGAATCGGGCGCGAATTTGAGGGACTTCTGATTCCTGGCCGGATCGTCCGGGTGGAGATTGTGGCACGACACGCAGGTGGCTCCGCCTTCCCGGAAGCAGCGCGACCGTTCGAAGGCTTCGCCGATGAAAGTCGTCGCGCGGAAGCGGCCGTCGCCGTAAAAGACCTTGCGGGCGTAATCCGAAAGCAGATGGATACTGTAGGCGCGATAAAAGGGAGCGGCGGTCCGCGAATAATTCACCGCTCCGCCGGCCTCCGGCTCGTGAGCCAGCGATTGCATGTGGCACTGCTCGCAGATGGCGACCGACTGCCCGGCGGAAATCTTGCGGAAATCCACCGGCGGCTGGGCGCCGGAAATCGCTCGCGGCCCGGCGTGCGAGCCGCCGCGCATCGCGTCCGCATGCGCCTGCGAGGGGCCGTGACACATTTCGCAGTCTATGCCGCCCTCGCGAAACTGCGCCGTGACCGGAGACGCCCCTGCGCCGTCATAGCGCAGCTGGCTGGTATGGCACGGCGCGCAGTCGCGCTGGTACAGCGCGCCGTCGGGCGCGCCTTGAAAGTGCCCGATATCGGAGCGCTCGGAACTGCCATCCACGATCTTCCAATAGTTGACCCATCCGCCTTCCACCTTGCTGTACTGAATCGGCAGCACCACCAGCCGGCCATCGGGGAACTTCGAGGCGTAGGCCTGCTGCCATTTGGACCCGATCAAGGCGTCGACCCGGTAGCGCGTCCACTTGCCCGAATCCGCGTCGCGCAGCTCGATGAAGCGCTGGCCGTTTTCGGCGCCGGTGCGCGCGCTGCCCCCGAGGATCTCTTCTCCCGAGAAGCGGCCCATCACGTCGCCCGCCGAATAGGGACGGAACATTTTCGCCATGCCGGTGGCCTTCCAGTTGCGAAATTCGGCTGCGTGGCATGGGCCGCAGGCGGCCGAGCCGGCATAGGCCCCGGGTGGCGAAGCACGCGGAGCGGGCGCCGCTGCCGGCATGCTCCAGTGCTGCGAGGCGGCAAACTCGTCGAAGGTCTGAGACCGCGTCTTAGCGGCATAGACCTGGTGCAGCGACCGCCGTGCGGCTTCGCCCAGCGCCCCGCTGGCGGCGTTCATGACCTCCGCGAAACAGGGCGCCGCCGAATCCGGATCCTTCCCCGCATTCCGCTCGACGCCGAGCGCATAGAGTGCGACGTAATCGTGGGGCTTCAAACGCAAGGCATCGAGCAGCCATCGTTCGGCATCCGCATAGCGGCCTTCCTCCTCCGCCGTGCGGCCAAGAGCGAAATCCGCCATATCCCGCAGACCGTCCCGCACCTGCGGCCAGGCATCGGGCGGAATTGCCGCCGGCGCCAGCGCTCGCTCCAGGTACCGCAGCGCCTGCCGGCCGCTGGTCTCCGCCAACTGGCGCTGGCCGTGCCGCGCCGCCAGATCGGCCATCATTGTCAGCAAGAATGGATTCTCCGGCAGCAGCCGCAGAGCGCGCTTGCCCCACTCGAGTGCCCCGTTGTCGTCTCCCAGCACCGCCGAAGCGCGAGCCGCCTGTTCATAAGCATCCCGGAGCACCACCGAACGCGGGTAGCGTTCCACGAAGTCCACCGCCCGTTGCCTTCCCTGCCGCGGATCCTCCGTGTTCCAGAGCTCCTTAAAAAGGCCCCGTTCCTGCGAGTCCTGAATCTCGTCGAAAATAGAACGGGTCCGACCCGGCGAGTTCGGACCGTTGGCTGTATCCACCTGCTGAGCCGCCGCCGGGGAAACCAGCAGCGGCAGCAGCCACAATGGGTTAAGTTTCCGGTAGCGGGTCAATTTGGAATTTCCTCCGGTTGACGGATAGCGGCAGTGCGTACCACGTTGAAAGCATTCTAACCGACCTGCTACCAAGTTTCCACATAGCGGCGCGGAGGAGCTTCCCCGCGGCCGGACCGCGGCCTGACATCAGAAGCTTAACCTCATGCCCAGCCGGAAGGCGTGCTGTTATCCTGCACGGCAGCGGACAGGTTCTGCATGCCGAACGCTCCGGCTATGCGCGCGCCGGAGCTAGGGGCCCGAAGGATGCCGGTAAAGAGGCCGGGCGTGCAAGTGATGACTGTCGAATATGCCGAGGCGCTGTCCAATCCAGCGGCCACGGCGGCGCGGCTGGCTGCGTTCCTCGGGGCGCCGTTTGACGCAAAAGCTGCGGCCGGGCTGGTGGACGCGAGCCTGCGGCGGCAGAAGTAAAGCGCGTGTCCGAACGCTGCGACGCCGAACGCCGCAAAGGGTCCGGCGGCTTGAGCAAGACAGGCGTTGGCGCGGGGCACGGCGCTGCTCAGCGTGCCGGAACCATAACGGGGACAGCGGCGCGCGGCATCGCGACATTTGTCGCGCGGCCGGCGCCGCAAAGCCGAACGCCGCAAGACTCCGGCGGCTTGCGCAAGACAGGCGTTGGCGCGGGGCACAGCGCTGCTCAGCGTGCCGGAACCATTCCGGGGACAGCGGTGCGCGGCATCGCGACATTTGTCGCGCGGCCGGCGCTGCGACGCCGAACGCCGCAAAGGGTCCGGCGGCTTGAGCAAGACAGGCGTTGGCGCGGGGCACGGCGCTGCTCAGCGTGCCGGAACCATAACGGGGACGGCGGCGCGCGCCACCGCGACATTGTCGCCCCGCCAGCCTGAGCCATACCGGTCCCGGCATAAATAGCCAAGCTCCAGCGCCTCATCTTCCCAGCGCCGTGGCGATGGTCTTCGACCACTCGAAGAAAACCGTCTTCTGCGCTTCCCTGTCGCGCCACCAGGAATCCGCTTTGAAGTATTCGTCCGCGGCCGTCACCACGCGGATCTGCGGTTGGTAGCCCATGGCGCGCCCGGCGACCAGAAAGATGCGCGCCGCTCGCGCGGAATGGAAATCGCTGGTCACCAGCAGAAAGCTGTGGACGTTGCGGCGGCGCAGTTCTTGCAGAATGAACCCGGCTTCGTCTTTGGTGGAGCGCGCCGGGTCGGGGAAAGGAATGAACCATTGCGGCGGATAGCCTTCGCGCTCGATGAAGTCGACGGCCAGGTCCGATTCGTTCCGTCCGTAAACCCCCGGCGGCCCGCTGACCAGCACGGCGGGCACGTAACCCTGCTTCACCAGTTGCGCGGCCTTTTCCAGACGGTGTCCGAAGAAATCGCCGGCCAGCGCCACGGCGATGTCGGCTTTGGCCGGTCCGTCGTTGCGAATCAGCGGGTAGGCGATTCCGGGTAGCCAGAGCGAGCGCGCTAGAAACGCGGCCAAAACAAGAAACGCCAGCGCCAGAAAGAATTTGGCGAGGAAAGAAAAACGCCGCCGCGCCACGAACTATTTCTCGTCCGTGGAATTCTTCTGGTCCAGATTGCCTACCGATTTGAGCCGCTGATAGAGGCGCTCCACTTCGGCCTCGTCCTCGGGCAGCAGGATGCGATAGCGCGGTCCCATCTTCTGCCGGGGTTCGCCGCTCGCGGCCAGCACTTCGCCCCAGTATTGGCGATAGGGAATGCCATCGATAAGGGCGTCGCGGGAAAGATAGCGAAGATTCCGCAACAGAGTGTTGCAGGCGTCCAGATCGCCGGGGTAAATCAGGGCAAAGCGCGTATCGTCGAACAGGGTCACGCGAACGATCAGGGGCGAAATCCAACCCGTGCGGTCCAGCCTGCGGATGTCCATCCAGGGAATCACGCGCCGGCCAATGGTCAGGTAGGCTTCGTGCGTTTCAACGGCGGGCCGGAACGCCATGGCAAGAGCCAGGGCAGCGGTCAGAATTAACAGCCCCGCGGCGCCATAGGAAAGCGAAGCGTAGGCCCATCCGAACCAACCGGCCAAGCCGGCCAAAAGCACCGCGCTGATTCCAAACCAAAGATAGTGGCGGGCGGGCTCGTAACGGGTCATGGGGATGCTTCTTCATTTTAGACTACTCCCGCCAGCCGGGTGCGTCAATGTGCCTTTGCAAATTGCACGCCGCGCCATGTGTAATGTAACCCGCTCCAGACGGTAACGGCGACGCACGGCCAGATTAGGGCCGAAGCGGCGGCATTGAATGCAGGGTTGGGAAAGGCGTCGCGGGCCATCCAAACCGCAACCGTGAGAATCTGAACGAATGTCGAGGCCTTGCCCCATAGGCTGGGCGGGAATCGCTTGACGCCGGTGGAAACCCTCACCGCCAGCGCACCCAATAGGATATAAAGATCGCGCCCAAGCACGATAGCGGTGAGCCACCAGGGAACCATCCGTACCGCCGCGAGCGCCAGAAAAACGCCGCTCAAGAGGCATTTGTCGGCGATGGGGTCGAAATAGGCGCCAGCCGGCGTGGTGAGGCCCAGATGCCGGGCGGCGGCGCCATCCAGGACGTCAGTGGCCGCGGCTACGGCGAAAACCGCCAGCGCGAATTCGTGCCTGCCCGCCAAAACGGCCTGAACAATAAAAGGAATCAGGACGAGCCGCAAAAGCGTGAAAAAATTCGGAGGGTTAAGCCAGGAGGGCATCTGACACGAGTTTATCGCGCAGGGGCACGAACATTCCCTGGCGGGGCTCGAAGGTTCACAGAAAACCCCCGCCAGGAGAACATTCCCTTATCGGCTTTGCATGGATAGTCCAGTGGGCGGGGATTCGTCTCAAGTATATTGGCCGCAAAGCACGCAGGCCATAAGCTTGGCCATAGCCCCGCGCTGCCTCATGCGACCGGGAACTCACCGGCGCCCGCGGAGGGCTGGCACTCATAGAACGCCGGCGCCACGTGGAATTCGCATTGGTAAGCGCGCGCGATCTCTTCCCGGAACCGCGGTATAGCGGTGGGAGACAGCATGGTCACGGTGCAGCCGCCGAATCCGCCGCCGGTCATGCGCGAGCCGTAGACGCCTTCGACGCTCAATGCGGCATCCACCAGGAAATCGAGCTCGGCGCAGCTCACTTCGTAGTCGTACCGGAGGCTGCGGTGCGATTCCACCAGCAGCTTGCCCATCGCCGCCAAATCGCCGGACGCGCTGGCTTCGATGAACCGCTCGACGCGCGCGTTTTCCGTCACGACGTGGCGTGCGCGCCGGCCAATGACGCCGGGCAGCTCCACCGCATCAAGCTGCTGCGGAGTCACGTCGCGCAGACTTTCGACGCCCGCGAAACGCTGCCGGAGCCGCTCCACGGCAGCGGCGCATTCCTCCACGCGCTTGCGGTAAGCGGAGCCGGCCAGCGCATGCTTCACCATGCTGTTAACGGCGAGGAACGCGATGCCGGAAGGCAAATCGACGTAACGATGCTCAAGGCTGCGGCAATCGATGGCCACGGCGGAGTTGGCGCGGCCGAAGATGGAGACGTACTGGTCCATGATTCCGCACGGCATGCCAACGAACGTGACTTCGGCGCGCTGGCAGAGGCGCGCGAGATCGAGCGGATCCATGGCCCGGCCGCGCAGGAACGCCAGCGCCGCGGAGACTTCGAGCGCGGCGGACGAGCTTAATCCAGAACCTTCCGGCACCGAGCTCCGAATCAGGAGATTGGCGGGACGGGTGGCGTAGCCTGCGCGCGCCAGCTCACGCGCCACGCCGATGGGGTAATCGCTCCAGTGACCTGCACGTTCCAGGCACCCGATTTCCGCGGCATTCCACTCGCGCATTTCGCGCTGATGCTCGGAGTAGATGCGCAACTTGCCGTCGCGCGCCGGGGCCGCGGCGATGGTGGTGGCGAGCTGCAGCGCGACCGGCAGCACGAAGCCCATGTTGTAATCGGTATGTTCGCCGATCAGATTGACGCGCCCCGGAGCGCGGAATACGCGCACGCCATCGGCAGAGCCAAACAGGGTCCGGAAGGAATCGATCATGTACGGGAACGAGCGGACCGCCAGGCGAGCAGCAGAAAGCAAGCTCCGAAAGCGATCATAAACAGACCGCAGTACAGGTTTACGTTGACCGCGGTCAGGGTGGCGTGCGCTTCCGGCGCGAAAATCCCCATGCCTGTCACAATCAAGCCGACCAAAGCAAAAAACCAACCGATGGGATATCTCAAGTCGAGCATATCAGGCAAACCAAAAGTTCAGAACGATGACCAGCGCCGCCACCCCGATCGCGAGGGGCACCGGGCGTTTGTACCAGGGCGCCCCTTCATTCCGGGGCATTTTCGTTAAGCCATAAACCAGGCCGGTGAGTTCCGATTCGGGGCGCGGGCGCGTGACCAGGCTGATGGCGATGGTGGAGAGGAAACAGACGCTCCAGGCGAAGATGGAGATCCAGAAATTCTGCGCCATTGAGGACGAAAACGTGTGGAAATTGGCGATCCAGGCACCCTTGCCTTCGGCCAGTGTGAGACCGTGCGTGAGCGCGGCAGCGGTGGTGCCGGCGATCAATCCGCAAAAAGCGCCGTCGCCGGTGGCGCGCTTCCAGAACATGCCCAATAGGAAGGTGGCGAAGAGCGGCGCGTTGACGAAACTGAAAACCAGCTGCAGCAGATCGTTGAGCGAATTGTAGCGGCCCGCCACATAGGCCGCCAGAATGGAGAGCGCTACGCCAACCACCGTGGTGATGCGGCCGACCTTGAGGTAGTGACTATCGGGCGCGCCGGGGCGGATGTAGCTCTGATAGATGTCGTAGGTCCAAACGGTGTTGAAGGCGGTGACGTTGCCGGCCATGCCGGACATAAAGGACGCCATCAGGCCGGTAAGGCCCACGCCCAGCATTCCCGCCGGATAAAACTGCGCCATGAGCGTGGTGATGGCCTGGTTATAATCGGGCTCGCCGTTGCGCATGGGCAGCGAGTAGCCGATGTGCATATTCATGAGCGCGATGGCGGCGATGCCGGGCACGATCACGATAAACGGGATCATCATCTTGGGAATCGCGGCCAGCACCGGAGTGCGCTGCGCCGCGGACACGGAATCGGCCGCCATGGCGCGCTGCACCACCAGAAAATCGGTACACCAGTAGCCGAAAGATAAAACGAAGCCGAGCCCGGCGATCAGGCCGAAGGCCTCGATGCCCATAGGGTTCTCGGAAGGGCTGCCCATGTATTTCCAACTGTGCGTCATCACGGCGGGGACGTGCGACGCCATGCCTTTCCATCCGCCGGCCTTGGCAACCGCCATAATCGCGAGCGGCGAAAAGCCGACGACGATCAGGAAAAACTGGAGCACTTCGTTGTAGATGGCGCTGGTGAGTCCGCCGAGAAACGTGTAGGCGAGAACGATGGCGGCCGAGCAGAGCACCGAGCCGGTAAAGCTCCAGCCGAATAGCAGTTGCAGAAGCAGCCCCAGGGCGAACATGGAGATGCCGGAGGAGAAGATGGTCATCACGGCAAAGCTGCACGCGTTGAGCGCGCGCGTTTTTTCGTCGAACCGCATTTTGAGGTATTCGGGAACGGAGCGCGCGCGGCTGCCGTAGTAGAACGGCATCATGAAGAGGCCCACGAAAAGCATGGCGGGCACGGCGCCGACCCAGTAAAAATGCGCGGTCATGATGCCGTATTTGGCGCCATTGCCGGACATGCCCACCAGTTCCTGGGCGCCCAGATTGGCGGCGAGAAACGCGAGACTGGTGATCCACACCGGTACGGAGTGGCCGGCAGTGAGGAAATCGCCGCTGGTCGAGATCTTGCGGCGCAGCTTCCAGCCGATGCCCAAGACCAGGGCGAAGTAGAGCGCGAGAATCAGGTAATCGACGGGGGCAAGTATCACGAAACCGCCTCAGGGGATCGCGTGGATTATGAGGATAGCACGAAGCGGGTTTCGAGGTAAACGCTTTACCGGGCTGGCGTGGGCTGCGGGGCTGCGGGTGCTTAACGATTACTATCGCCGCCCCAGTGCCCATGATTCGCTCCTTGAAGGGAGACATGCCGCCCGGTCACAGCACTAGCCTAACATCGCCACCCTGCGGGTCGGGCCACCACTGGCCCCTATTCCGGTGAGTTTTCATTTCCACGCCGAGCGGTGTCATGCAGGCTTACCGAAAGCTCACGAATAAGACCCTCCGCCAAGGTTCGGCTTCGGGCTTAGACCTAATCCAGGTTGTCCGGTGGCTACCTCCCAGAGCCGGGCCTCTTGGATTCTTGCCAGCGCGATTTCGCGACAGTAGCCGGCCGATGCGTCATTTCCCAGATCGCCGTTTGGGCCCAGCTACGAATGGTTGCGTGCTTCCGCAGACCGCCGGCGTTACGCATCTGCGACAATGTGAGGAAACCTACGGGTTTCCGGCTGCGTCGGGTTTTGTGAGAGGGTCTGTGAAGCTAACGAAATTTGCGCGAGTTCTGATCGTTCTGTCGGCCGCGGCCAGTTGGCAGGCGTCGGCGCAGACTTGGGATACCAGCGGTAACGGCCTGCTGAAGGGCACTTACTATTTCCGGCAAGTGATCTGCCTTGTGGAATATAGTAACGGCCAGTTGGGGGAAGGCACCGCAGTGTACGGCACGATCAATTTCACCGGGAGCGGGACCTATACAGGCCTTGCAACGGTTGTGGATTCCAGTTCGGGCGCCGAAAACAACGTCCCATTGACGGGCACGTATTCCATCGCCGCTTCCGGATATGGATCTCTGAGCAGCCCCTGGGTTGGTGTTAGTGGCGATACCGTCTACGGATTGGTCAACCAGACTGGCATTTTCGTCGGCAGCACCACGGAGACTACGTACGGCTACAACGACATGTTCGTGGCCGCGCCTCTTTCATCCCCGGCTCCCACTACTGCGACGTTCAAGGGCTCCTATTCGATCGCCGGCATCGACCTGACGGCCGACCTGTCGAATCCCGGCCAAGCCATCAATTATATGCTGCAAGTGAACCCGAACGGCGTGAACAATCTGGGTGCGGGCAGCGTAACAGCGTATGTCGGGGAAGAGGGTTCTAACAAATACACGCAGACCCTATCCAGCGTGACATACTCGGTCAGCGGCGGCGCTATGGTATTCACCCTCCCCAGCACGGCCTCCGCTGTGCTCACCGGCCTAAAGTACCTGTACATATCCCCGGACGGCAACTTCGTTTTTGGCGGAGGTCCGGAAGCCCTCGACATGTTTGTGGGCGTTCGCACCGGCTCGGGATCTTCCGCGTTGAGCGGTCTTTACTACCAGGCCGGGATCGATCAAGTCGCATCGGGGCAGGACGGCTATCTCGACACTTACTACGGTTCGCTGAGCGCCAGCGGTGGCTCCTCAGTGGCGCATGAGCGCTTTCTCTCGCCGTTCGTCGGGAGTGCGTTCGACTGCACATATAGCGCCGGCGATTTGGCGGCCTGCTATGGGGAATTTACAGCCGCGCCGACGATGAACTACGTTGTGGGCGCGGGAGGAGTGCGCATCGGGTCGGGGATTGGTCCCTTCTTGGGAATCAACGTGGCGCTGCCGGCGCCCAGTTTCAGTGGCAGCGGCCCCTACTTGAATCCTGCGGGCATCGTAAACGCCGCCAGCTCGGCGCCTTTTACGGCAGGCATCGCGCCGGGTGAGCTGCTCACGCTTTACGGAACCAATCTGGCGGATTCGCTAGTGGTTGCGCCGTCTATTCCCTTCCCGATCGCGCTCGGCAACGTCCAGGTGACCATCAACGGCGTGGCGGCGCCCATCTACTATGTGTCCGCGACGCAGATTTCGGCCATCGTCCCCTACGAGCTCGACGCGGGTATCGCGCAGGTGCAGGTGATCACCGATGGGAACCCTTCGAATACCATCACCATGTTCACCAACCTGACGTCGGTGGGCGTATTTTCCATGGCGCAGAACGGTCTCGGCTACGGCGCCGTGGAGCACGCAAATGGTTCGCTGGTAAGCCCCACGAATCCGGCTGCGATCGGCGAGACTGTCTCGGTTTATTTGACCGGGCTGGGTGCGGTCAGCCCAGGCATCGCCGATGGCGCGGCAGGGGTATTTAGCGCAACTACCAACACAATAATGGCGGACATTAGCGGAGTAACGGCTACCATTACGTATTCCGGCCTGGCGCCGCAACTAGCGGGACTGTATCAGGTGAACGTGACCGTGCCGAGCGGTGTGACCGCCGGCGATAACTTCCTCGATATCGGCGGCCCGGATTCCTACACTTCCGAGGTTCTGATTTCGATTTCCGGAACCGCCGCCGCTGACTCCCCCGTGGCGCGGCGGATCGTTCCGCATATAGCGAAACCCATTACGCCGTTGCCCAAGCGCCAGCCGCGATAATGCGGCGGCCGGCGATGACTCACTTTCGCGCCGGTTTGCGGCTTCAGTCAGCTTGAGTGCTTACACGTCTTCGTGAAAGGGCGGGATAAAACGACCGCTCCCTCACGGTCGGGGCTCCGCAACTAAACCCCGTACGATCGAGACGGAGCCGCGACCGTTGGCAGCCGAAAGCGCCTGCCCCACAAGAACGCAAACATGCGCGCCAACGTGGGACAGACGCTTTGTCTCGAAAATAGCCGCACAAACGCGCAGCGCTAGGCCAATCTCGGGTTCAAGAACGCGCGGCCGGGTCAGTTTCGTCTTCGGGGTATGTCACCGCCGCAAAGCATTACGACCGGGGTCTCTTCTACTTCCAGCCTAGCGAACCTGTCAAGCCCCCCCATTTTCATCATCACGGGTGGCCCGCCCCGGGGCCATGCTAGTTTCGTCTGTCAACCCGGCGATCTCAGCGATTCTTTCACACTTCTGAGGTGAGGGAGCGGGATTTCGCGGCCCCTGATACAGCTGCGACAGTGGAGCGCGCTCCGGGCTCAACTCTCTCGACAGGGTAGATTGCCCCAGGAGTCTCATAACTTACGGTTCCCGGGAGTTAGAACCACTGCCGACTCACAATCAGTGCCGCGGCTCGTATTCCAAAGTAACGCTGGCGCCTGACTTATACAACGGGGAGGAAAGATCCGGAGGGGGGATTAAGTACCGAGCGGGCCGGCCGTTGTGCGACCGGCCCGTCTTGAAGGAGAAGGAAATAAGGCTTTACGGTTACGCTAACTTCCTGCGGCGGCGGATTACGCCGAGACCTAGCAAAGCGCCACTGAGCAGTACGAACGTGCCGGGCTCGGGAGTTACGCCCGTTTCAATGAAGTCGTTCTCGACCGCCGTGACGTTCGCAGTAGCAGCGGGATTTGTGGTTCCACCAGCCAGGGTAAAGGCGTCGTACACGCCCACGCTGGAGACGGAGAATGGGCCCACCCAGGAAGGCGTACCGTCCGCGCCCGTAGCCGCCGGAGTGCTCAAAGGAATACCGCTTGCCACGGTTGACTCGGTACCGGGGCAAATGCCGTTCGGGGCGATGCCGCCTTCGAACTGAGTGCTGCAAATATTCTTGTTCAGGCTGCCTGAGGCAGTGTTGGCAGCCAAACCGGAGATGGCGCCGTCAACCTCGATGATTGACGTTCCCAGGGCGATGGCGGTGTCGGTTACCATGTATTGCACTACGCCGTTCAAGGACTGCAATTCGCCGACCGAGTTGTCTCCAGTGTAATCGGCGATCACCGAATAGATCGGAGTGGCGCCTGAGGCCGCCGTGCCAAACGGATCTGTCCCGCTGGTCATTTCCGCAAAGTTCACGGTGACGTCCGAAGCGGGGTTGGGAGCAGTCGCGCCAGTGCCCCCGTAAAGAGCGTTGAAATTCGAGAACGTCAAGTCGCCGATAGTGCAGCTAAAGCCCGACGTAATCACCGCTGTCATCGTATAACTCGCATTACAGGTGGCGGCGGATGCCTGGTCGATGCCGCCTAGCGCCAGGAACGCGATGGGGAGCAAGAGAGCTTTCAGAACCGTCAACTTCATACTTATCTCCTCCGGGAGTTACAACACCGCCAAATCAATTAGTGCCGCGGTTCGTATTCAAAGTTAACACGGGCGTCCGACTGATACAACGGGCGGTGAAGCTTGGGAGGGGGGATTAAGTACCGAATGGGCCGGCAGTTTGTACTACCGGCCCCATCCTTGAGGAGACAGGAAATAAGGCTTGTCGGTTAAGCTACCTTCCTGCGGCGGCGGATCAAGCCGAGACCCACTAGAGCGCCGCCGAAAAGTACTATGGTGCCGGGCTCGGGAGTGGGGTCCGCGTCGACGAAGTCGTTTTCAACCGACGTGACGTTCGCAGCGGCAGAAGTTTGTGTGGTTCCCCCATCCAGGCTCCAGCTGTCGTATACCCCCAGGTTGGAAAGGGAGAACGGGGCATCCCAGTTTGGCGTTCCGTCGGCTTGCGTACCCGCCGGATCGGTCAAGGGAAGACCGCTGGTGACGGTTAACTCATTAGTGCCGGGACTGGGGCAATTGCCGTTCGGGTTGGCGCCGCCTTCGAACTGATTGTTGGCGCAGATATTTTTATCCAGCTCGCCTGAGGCGGAGTTGGCGGCCAAACCGGTGATGGCGCCGTCGACCTCCGAGACTATCGCTCCCCCGGTGGCGGTTACCAGGTACTGCACGACGCCCGTCTCGTTCTGGAATTCGTTGACCGCGTTGCCGGCACTATAATCGGCGATCACCGAATAGATCGGCATGTCGGTCGTGGCCGTTGTGCCATACGGGTCGGACCCGCTGGTTGCTTCCGCAAAATTCACGGTGATGTCCGATGTGGGGTTTGGCGTACTCGGCGCGGTGCAGTCGCTGATGCAACCGGTGTCGATGCCGGCATCGTACTTATAGTCGAAATTCGAGAATGTCAGGTTGCCGATGGTGCAGCTAAAGCCGCCGGTTGTGACCGTCGTCATGCTATAGCTTGCCGCACAGGTGTCGGCGGATGCCTGGTTGATGCAGCCCAGCGCCAAAAGCGCGATGGGGAGCATGAGTGCTTTCAGAATAGTTATTTTCATATGTTTTAATTCCTTTTCCTTCTCCTCAGGTTTTTGCAAGACCGCGAACTCAAAATCGGTGTCCGCGATTCGTAATCAGAAAGTACCATTGCACACCGAGTCGATACAATTAACTTGCGGCTACTTTGCCGTTCTTTTCGTACCACGGGTTCTGGGATTAAAACAGGACTATCTAAGGGAAACATGCTGCCGGATTCGCTCCACCAGGAGCTCTGGATTCCGGGCATCATCTACTGAAAAATGAAGGACATACGAGGATTCAAAATTGACTGGATCGGGAGCTTTGGAGAGAATCGCCACCGCCCCCGCATTGTAGAGCGCTAGTACTTCCGTTTGGCTCACCGGCGCGGAGTGCGCCGGAACCCAGATCGCCTGGATTCCGAGGTCGAAAAGCCTTCGTTCCAGCATCACCGCCATTTCATTGTTTTCGACTACGATTATCGCCGCGCGGTGGCCATTTCGGACTTGCCTTTCTCTTTCCCCGACCGGCTCCTCCGCGCTGCCGCCGGCGGCTGCGCCCGCAATCATGCCCGCCGCCACGGTTTCGTTGGTAATGGGGTCGATCAGAATCAGGCTGCCGGTGGCGCGATGAATCCGGTAGGGGTCGAAAAACAGGGGGCGCTCGGTCACAACCACCGCGCGCCCGATTTCATTCAGCCCCAGCGCCGATACCGGCTCTTCCGCCAGGCTTCCCATGTCGATGCGGCGCAGATCTTCGCGCACCCTGGCCCGGACCGTTTGCGCGGCGTGCTTCAACAGGTAGGGCCGCCCCGCGCGCAAGGGGCTTTCGCTCATCCATACCAGCGTGGCTTCCACGGTTCCGCTCACCGCCGGAGCCCCATCCGCCGCAACCAGCATATCTCCGCGGCTGATATCGATTTCGTCTTCGAGCCGCACCGTTACCGAAAGGGGCGCGGACGCTTCCTGCAATTCGCCGTCCCACGTCACGATGGACCCGATGCGGCTGGTGCGTCCCGAAGGCAGAGCCATCACCGTATCGCCCGGCCGCATGCGGCCCGATGCGATCTGGCCGGCAAACCCCCGGAAATCTCCCGCGCGAATCACGTATTGAACGGGAAATCGCAGGTCCTGCGCATCCCGCAGGATGGCCGCCGGAGCCGTTTCCAGGCACTCCAGCAGGCTGGGGCCCCCATACCACGGCATGGCAAGGCTGCGGCGCACCACATTGTCCCCTTCAAGCGCGCTTATGGGGATAAACCGGAGTCCCTCGCCCACGCCCAGCCGTCCGGCGTATTCCGTGAACTCTTCCCGAATGCGGTTGTAGACCTCTTCCCCGTAGCCCACCTGGTCCATCTTGTTGACCGCCACCACCATTTGCGGAATTCCCAGCAGCGCCGCGATATAGGCATGACGCCGCGATTGAGGAAGCACTCCGCGGCGGGCGTCGATCAGGACGATCGCCAGATCGGCGGTTGAGGCGGCCGTCGCCATATTGCGCGTATACTGTTCGTGCCCCGGCGCGTCGGCAATGATGAATTTTCGATTGGGGGTGGAGAAATACCGGTAGGCCACGTCGATGGTGATGCCCTGTTCCCGCTCGGCGCGAAGCCCGTCGGTAAGCAGCGAAAGATCGAGCGTGCCCCCCGCGCGGCGGCTGCTGGCCTGGCGGACGGAGACCAGCTGATCTTCGTAAACCGCCTGGGAATCGTAGAGCAACCGGCCGATCAGCGTCGATTTGCCGTCATCCACGCTGCCGGCGGTGGTAAACCGGAGAAGATCGAGGGCCATATACAAGTAGTGGGGTGGGCCCAGGGCCTGCCCCGTCCCGAGCCGCTCTGAGCGCTCGGACTTCGCACGAAAATCCGGCGATTGAAGCTTCTTATGTACGACAGACCTCCTGGTCTATCGCTTCAGCGCTTCCGCCTTCGCATGAAAATCTGCGCTGGAAGCCTGTTGACTTCACCGGCCCGGCCCATGGCGGCTCGGTCCCGAGCCGCTCCGAGCGCTCGGCCCTTGGGGCGGGAAAACCCGTGGCCCCCTACTTCAGCCACTCCCGGTCTTTACCTTGCCCGGCTCGCATAGCTACCTTTGCAGCTTGAGGTCCCGAATCAGCTCGAAGACCCTCGAAGTGGGCCCAACCGGCTCTACCATAACGATTTGCCGCGGATTGAGGTACATGCGGTCGGGACCGTGCAACTCTCTGCCGCGCTTCGTGAGGATATTGGTCGGCTGCTTCTGGTCGTTGAGCCCCGACTGGACGTAATACACTTCGCGCAGCACCGGGTTTTCAGTGCCATAGCCTTCCAGACGGCCAAAATAAGTCTGGCCGTTGCTCAGCAGAACGGCCTGATAAGTCTGATCGAACGACACGGCGCTCGGGTGGCTGACCATCCAGCCGGCCGCAATCACGGCTAGCGCAACCATGAGCGCCGCAAAAAAGATAATACGTGAAGATCCCCTTGGCGATTCGCGTTCCGGCTCCTCGTCTATTTCCTCGGGAGTTGCCGCTTCGGGAGCAATTTCAATTCGCTGTTCTTCATCCATAATGCTACTCAAGAAAGACGCTAACAGAACACTATCAGAAACGATGCTAGCAAAAAAAAGTAGGGGCCGGGCAAATGCCCGGCCCCTAAGAGTGTTCAGTTTGTGTTCAGATTCGAGGTCCGTCTACCGCTTGACGAGCTTCTTGCGCATCACCGCAAGGCCGACGATCGCGGCGGCAAGCAGGATATCCGTGGTCGGTTCCGGAACTGCGGGAGGGGCCGTGAAATCCAACTCCACATCGCCGGCATCGCCGCCAGGCGTATTCGCGCCGTTATAAACCAGGCTCCAACCGGTCGGCAGGGCGACGTTTAAGGAACTGAAGGTTCCGGCAACCGCAGTGCCCATATCCGCGATCAGAACGTACGAGCTATCCGTCAGCGAACCGAAACTGAGCCCCGATCCGTTTTGGTTGAGCAGATCGAGAGCGCCGGCCAGAGTGGTATCGGTGGTATCAACCAATTCATCGTTGCCGGTAGCGCTGAAATTGATCGACAACGTTCCACCAGTCCCCTGAGCGTAATTGGTGAAGTCGTAGTCGCCCAATGTGGCCGAACCAGCCCAAGCAGCCGCGCTGCCGTTGACGTCCAGATCGACGCCGTCGTTAGTGACAGTCCCGCCGTCAAAAGATCCGGTACCGTCGAAACTTCCACCCATCAGGTTGGCCGTAGCGACTGTCAATGTGCCGCTCAGCGTTACCACGCCGCCGGAAGTTTCGTCCAAGGCGCCGCCGCCAGTCATCTCGCCACCCGATGCGATATTCAGTGTCCCGCCGCTGACGTCGACCGTTCCGGCGCCGGATAGGTCTCCCCCAGCAGCCACCGTGGTGACTCCGGAGGTAATGGCAAGAGTGCTGCCGGTATTGGCAATGGCGCCGCCGAGAGTGTTCGTGCCCGTGGCAGTGTTGCCGGCCCCGCCGATAGTGCCGTTGACGAGTGAGGCGCCGGCGAACAGCACGTTGTTGAATGTTCCACCAAGTCCGGCGGTAGTGCCGGTAATCGTACCGCCGTTGACTGTGCCGTTCACCGTAGCCCCATTGATCGTACCTGTGTTCGTCACCGTTCCGGAGACGGTTAGCGCTCCGCTGCCCGAACTAAGCGTGCCGCTGTTGGCGCCGCCAAACCAGTGAACGCTCCCACCCGCGCCAGCCGACAAGGATCCCGCATTATTCACCGCGAATGTCGCGCCGAACGAGTTAGTGCCATTGGCGGTCGAGGTTCCCGACAGAGTGCCACTCGATATGGCACTGCCACCGTTCACGGTAGCGCCGCTGAACGTGACCGAGTTGATGGTTCCGTTATTCGTAACCCCACCGACCAGCGTACCGTTCTGGACTGTCGCTCCGGAGGAACCGATGTCGAAAGTGCCGCCGATGGCTGTGTTCGAAATGGTGCCGCCGGCATTCATAATAGTAGCGGTGCCACTTAAAGTTAGCGTAGCTCCGCTATTGAGAAAGATCCCCGATTCGTTGGTCAGTAGCGTTACGCCGGTCACCGCGATGGTGCCGCCGTTGGAAATCGAACTCACCTTGGTACCAGTGCCGGTCAGGTCGAAGGTCGAGGAGCTGCCCACACCCGGAACGGTGGTATTGATGGTCAAAGTCACCCCGCTATTGATAGTGAACGCTGTGTACTCGCTACCGGTGATGGTCAGCGAATTCAGCGTAATGCCGCTGGTGGCTGTGGTGTCGACCGGCCCAAGCTGAGCGCTAATCAGCCCGCCAGGGAAGGTGACATTGGCGGTGGACGTTAAGTCACCTGTCATTGGCGGGCCGCAGGCGGCGCCGTTGCAAAGCCAATTGGCCGTCGCACTCCAGGCGGGCTGGGCACCCGCACCGGTCCAGGTAACTGTCGACGCACTCAACTGCAGATTCCACATCAGCAACATCATCGCGGCGAAGCGCAACGCAATACCCGGACACCGATTCTTATGAGCCATATTTGATGATTCCCGTCATTTTTCTTGTCTGATCAGGCGTTGGCCCGAATTCTCTCCGAAGTCAGGATTTCGATAACGTTTCCGTTTCGATCCTGATTGATTGTATGGGCGGCATGGGCGGATGTAAAGACCATTTCCCTTAGGCCGCGACGTAGGAAGTACTAACCTTTACGGTATAGTCTGCTAAGGCGTGCGATTGTTGACGAAGCTGCTCTTAAGGCTCACATTTAAAATGAGTTCCTCTTGGTTTAACCGCTGTTGCGGGCTGGTCCGCGCCCGCCGGGATGGATGAATAAACACCCCGTGCGACCGGCGATCTCCTATTGGCCCTTACGACAGCAGGTTTTAAAGCCAACTTGTTTATTACACAATAGTTATAACTCAGATAATCTGTCAGGCTCAACCTCAGAGCGTCTGGGTGGCCGACGCATGAAAAGGCGCTCCCGCAGTTGGCGATTTTACCGTTGAAAATTCGCTGAGGGCGCTCGGGAGTTACCATAATTGCCAGGCGAGGACTGCCGGGGCAGCGTATTTAAGAACTGGCGGTTTAAACACAATCCGCAATTTCGGTGACAGTACTAAATGTTACGTCCCAGTTATGGCACTAAACCCACCCATCGTGCGAACTTGGCAAAGGCTCCTCGCCCCAGTAGCGGGCTGTGCATTTTCGCTCTGCGCGAGACGTCGAGATCGTCTGATCGGACAGCGGGAAGACGCAGGGTTTTTCTCGCCTTTGTCGATGTGGCCATTGCCCGAACACGTCGCGTAGTAGCATCGCTCCCGGCCGCCGCGCGGTCGGCGTGGGGCTGTTGGTGACGCCACTGAAATTTGCCGTCCCGCTTAGCGTAAATATGCCCGTCGCCGCGATATGCCCGTCACCGCGCCGTTCTCGATCGCGAAGCCATTGGCGTATAGGTAGCGCCCGAAGCTACGCCGCCGGTGTTGGTGATGAAACCGCCAGTTACCGTGCCCGTGTTGGTCACGCTGCTCAGCGTGCCAGCTCGTCACAAAATCTGGTCAATGAGCCCCGGTCACAGTTCCACCGCTGGCACCGTATTTCCCCATGCAGCACATCTGTGCCGGGTCCGATGTTAGAGCCGCGGATAGCGTTGGTGTTGGTAATAGTTCCGCCAGCGCCGAAGGCCAGGGTTATTAGTGCCGCTCCGTGGCTGTGGTCTTATTCACGATTGTGCCGGCCGGATTGTCATTCACTGAAATGCCGCTTATCGTTGCCGGTATTGACCGTATTCCCAACTGAGAGTCAGGACGCCCGCCGGCCGGTTCAATCGCGCCGCATTACGGGTGACGCCCGAGATCGTCAGACTATCAATGCCGTTGACCGTGTAGCCCGATGCGATCGTCAGTGAGGCGAAGGCGGCGAAGGTGAGATTCGCAACATTATCGTTTGATGCCCCCGCGGCATCGGCATTGAAGCTACCATTGATGATTACCTTGGCGGCGGGGCTGCCGGGAAAGTTGACGCCATTACAAGTGTTGACTCCGCTTGCGCAGGTGCTGGCCCTATTGCGAACCCGCCGGGCGGGGCCGCCTGAGGCGCTCCAAGGGTTGACGTACAACGCAAGATTCAAGATCGGCCGCAGCCTTGCCCAAAGCGCAGCGCCGGATTCGACCGCTGGTTTCGGGTAGCTTTTCGTCGTCTTTTCAGTCCGATTTGGGCGTGTACACACGTTCTCTTTGAAGCTAAGCCCCCGGCCGTCCTAACTGATTGGTAAGGGCTTAGTTACAAGGCAGATTGCTTTACTCGACGAAGCGGGTGGGTGGTTACTAACGTCGCCGGTAACCGGGCCAGGCAAGCTCGTTTTTACTCTGCAGGCCAGCCCCGCACCCTGGACTCTTAGAAATACCCTTCGCGCTTCTTCATCTCCATGGACCCTTCGCGGTCGTGATCGATCACCCGGTTTTCCCGCTCCGAGCGCCGGAAGTGAAGCATTTCCTCGACTATCTTCGCTACCGTGTCGGCCTCCGAGCGGATCGCCCCGGTGCACGGCGTGCATCCCAGCGAGCGCATCCGGCACATCACCATCTCGGCCTTTTCTCCCGGCGCCAGCGGAATATCGTGCTCCACCGGGATCAGCGTCTCTCCGCGCGCCACCATCAGCCGCGGCTTGGCGAAATACAGCGGCACGATGGGGATGTTCTCCGCCTCGATGTAGCGCCACACGTCGAGCTCGGTCCAATTAGACAGTGGAAAAACGCGTATGCTCTCGCCCTTGTCGATGCGGCCGTTGAACAGGTTCCACAGCTCGGGGCGCTGATTCTTAGGGTCCCATTGCCCGAACACGTCGCGCACGGAGTAGATGCGCTCCTTGGCGCGCGATTTTTCCTCGTCGCGGCGAGCCCCGCCGAAGGCCGCGTCGAAACCGCCCTCGGCCAGCGCGTCCAGCAGGGCGCGGGTCTTCAGCAGGCCGCAGCACTTCTGGGTCCCCAGGCGAAAGGGATTGGCGCCATCGGCGATGGCCTCGCGGTTGGTATGGACGATCAAACGAACGCCGATTTCCGCGCAGAACCGGTCGCGGAACTCCACCATCTCGCCGAACTTGTAGGTAGTATCGATATGCAGCAGCGGGAACGGAATGGGCGCGGGGTAAAAGGCCTTCTGCGCCAGCCGGACCATCACCGAAGAGTCTTTCCCAATGGAATAGAGCATCACCGGCCGCTCAAATTCCGCCGCCACTTCGCGAAGGATGTGAATGCTTTCGGCTTCCAGGAGGCGCAGGTGAGAGAGGGACATGGGTGTTCGTGGGAGTGTTTTTTCGACGCAGAGACGCTGAGGCGCAGAGAAAACCTTAAAATGTCTTCTCAGCGTCTCTGCGTCTCTGCGTCAAAATCACACCTTCTATTCGCCTCTATTACTGATAACATTCTCCCATGCGGAGATTCATCCCGCTCATCGCCCTCCTCGCGCTAGCCCAGGATTCCGACATCTCCCCCTCCCGCATCCGCGCAGACGTGAAGTATCTCTCCAGCGACCTGCTGGAAGGGCGCGGCGTCGGCCAGAGGGGTGGCGACCTGGCCACGCAATACATCGCCGATCAGTTCGCCAAAGCCGGCGCCAAACCGGCAGGCGACAGTGGAACCTACTTTCAGAAAGTTCCGCTGGTGGGTATCGACCCGCAGCCCCAAACGCAACTTGGCGCATCCGCGAAGGGCAAAAGCGCGGATTTCCGGTGGGGCGACGATTTCGTGGGCGTCGATCTTTCCCAGCAGCCCGAACAGCGTTTCGAAGCCCCCGCGGTCTTCGTGGGCCATGGCATCGCCGCGCCGGAGTTTCATTGGGACGACTACAAGGGCGTCGACGTGACCGGTAAGGTCCTGATCGTGTTTACCAATGAGCCGCCCTCGAACGATCCTGGTTTCTTCGATGGCCGCGGGCTCACCTACTATGGCCGCTGGACCTATAAATACGAAGAGGGCCTGCGCCGCGGCGCCCGCGCCGTCATCATCGTGCACACAGACGATACCGCCGGCTATAGCTGGGCCGTGGTGCGCAGCTCGTGGGGGCGCGAAACGCCATACGTGAAACTGGCGCAGGGCGAGCACGCGCTGGCGTTCGCCGGCTGGATATCGCGCGAGGCCGGAGAGCGGCTGTTCGCGCTGGCGGGCACGACCGTCGACCAGATGCTGGCCGCGGCCAACCGGCCCGATTTCAAGCCGGTCGATCTGGGCGCGCATATCCGCGCCAGGACTATCTCGAAGATTCGCAGTCTGGATACGCACAATGTGGCGGCAGTGGTTCCCGGCAGCGACCCGAAGCTGAAAGACGAGGCCGTGATTTTCTCGGCCCACTGGGACCACTTCGGCGTCGGCGAGCCCGTGAATGGCGACAAGATCTACAACGGCGCCCTGGATAACGCTACCGGGTGCGGCGTGCTGCTGGAGCTGGCGCGCGCCTGGGCTGCCATGCCGCAGAAACCTAAACGTTCGGCGCTGTTCCTTGCGGTGACGGCCGAGGAAGGCGGGCTGAAGGGCTCGGAGTATTATGCCAAACATCCCATCTTTCCCTTAGCAAAGACAGCCATCGATCTGAATTACGATGAGGTATTTCCGTGGGGCCGCGCCAAACAGATCGTAATCGGCGGGGCCGAGCGCACCACGGCGCTTCCGCTGGCCGAAGCCATGGCCAAGCGGCTGAACCTCGCCATTGAACCGGACGCGCATCCGGAACAGGGGCATTATTTCCGGTCGGATCACTTCTCATTCGCGCACGCGGGCATCCCCGCGTTCAGCATCGGCGTGGGCCGCGAGTTTGCCGGCAAGCCCGCGGGATATGGCGACAAACTGGCGGATGAGTTCGACGAGAAGCATTACCATCAGCCCTCCGACGAGTTCCAGGAGAGCTGGGACTTTACGGCATTGCAGCAGGCGGCGCAATACGGATTCCTGCTGGCGCGGGACATCGCCAACCAGGAAAAGCTGCCCGGCTGGCGCCCCGGCGCCCAGTTTCATCGGTGAGAGTGATTTTCGACGCAGAGACGCGGAGACGCTGAGAAGCAAGTCCTATAAATTGTGAAGTTTTCTCTGCGCCTTAGCGACTCTGCGTCGAAAAAACCTTCTCAGCTCACGGCGCTATCCCGCCAAACAAATTCGCTGGACAACCCCGCTCCAAAGCCGTTCGCCTGACCGCGGCAGCCTCACCTCGCTTACGGCCCTGGAAATACGTCTGTGCGAAATCGAGCCACGTAAGGCACATGTTCACCGCGGGACATCCTGCATTCAGCTTGTAGACGCCATGGTCCTCACTCAACGCGCAACCTCCGCCCGGCAGCTTCTTGAAGAGATCCCGCAGAATGGCCACGGTTCCGGGCTGCCCGCCATCGATAATCATTTTCTCTTCCATGGTGATGGCCGCCCATTGCAGATTTCCGCCGGAGAGGTAGTTGGCAGCCAGCGGGCTGTAAAAACTCAGCTCCGTGGGCGAGAGCTTTCTGCCGTAAATATAGGCGTTGCGCGCCTGCTCGTATTGTCCCAGGCCGTAGTACGTCAGCCCAAGGGTCCAGTAGAGGTCCGGCCGTTCCAGACGGACCGCCAGGGGCTTGCCCTCCGCCTGTTGCAGTTCGTCGTAGGCATCGCCATAGGCCAAAGAGTCGCTTCTGGCCTCCAGTAAGACGGCGAGCGATTTCAGGTACCACGCGTGTCCCTCGGCCGACGCGGGACCGCCGGATCGATCGCCCTTCCCGCGGTAATAGATGCCCAGGTTCGTCGGCGTCTGCGTGAACACCCGCTCCGGCGGCAGGCGCCGCACAATGCCCCAGGCGATTTCCGCTTCGTGAATCGCAGCATCGATGTTGGAGGGGCTTCGGTCGAGCAGCGCACGGGCCAACATGCCGTGCATCTTGAAACTTTGGGGGACTACGGTCACGTCGTGCGACGCGAGCGTCAGATCGTCCTTCCAATCCGCATTTCGGAGGTAGGTGCGCACCGCATAAAGCGCGATCAACATCCCCAGGACAACCGGTGCGTGACGCTGCCACTTGGAACGGAAGGCCAGCGCGGTAATCGCGAGGGCGAAAGCGGCGGAAGGAAGGTAGAGAAACCGTTCCGCCATCACCGAGCCAATAGTGACAACCAGGTTGGAAGTCGGGAATAGCGCGATGGCGCAGAAGCCGGCGCACCAGAACATCATCGGATCTTTGCGCCGCCGCAGCGTGGCAGCCGCCAGCAATCCGCCCACAATCAGGACGGCCGCCCACGCCGCGGGATCGGTCCATCCACTCAGAGGAATCTGATTGTACGAGCGGTCGCACGAGAGATGTACCGGGAAAATCATCAGCCACAGGTCCAGGCCGATCGCTTTGAGCGCAGTGAGCTTCGCAGTCATGAAACCGGCGTAGGCCAGTGGATTATCCACATACGGAATCTCGGCCGGCGGTTCGGCGCCGAGCACCCGCCAACGGGCGGCGAAGAAGACGCACAGCGCTAACGCCATGGCGAGGTAGAACGGCCAGCGCAGCCGCAGCCAGTCGCGCCAGGAGCCCGTTCCGCGGACCAGGTCCCACAGCAGCATCGCCGCGATCAACGTGACCGCTAACTCCTTCGCAAGGCCGCCCAGAACGCCGATGACGAATAAGCCCGCGGCCGCCAGCGCCATCCGCCGGCCGCGTAGCGGCGCGCTTCGCTGATAGAGCAGCAGACCGCCGAAAATCGCCATGGCCGCCAACTCATCCGACCGGCCCACCAGATTCGTCACCGCTTCGGTCGCGATGGGATGCACTGCCCATAGCGCGGCGGCGAAGAAGGCGGTCGAGGCGCGGCCGAAGAATCGCGACGCCAGCAGAAAGAGCAGCCACACATTGACCAGATGGAACAGAATATTCACGGCGTGATAGCCGGCTGCGTGTTGGCCATTCCCCAGAACCGCGTAATTGAAGAGAAATGTAGCGGTGGTTAGCGGGCGGTAGATGCCGGAATGAAAGTTGGGCCACCAGTAGTCCTGATTCAGGATCTGCCGCAGATTGGCGGCCGCGACTTTAAGCAAGCGCGGGTCTCTTAGAATGATGAACGCCGAATCGAGAGTGAAGCCCGTGGTGAAGGAATCCGAATAAGCCAGCAAGGTGAGCAGGCAAAGCGCGGCGGCGATCGAGAGCCTGTTCCGGGTGAAGCGCGCGGCGCCCATCGAGGGGCAGTATAGCAATCGTATGCATTGGCCCGCTCGGAATCGTGGCGCACGCACTTATGCGTGCCGCGTTCACACTCGTGTGAACGCGCTTCGATTTGAGCCGGGGCCGCAGGCATTAAGTGAACCGTATTGGCTTTAGCCCTGTTCGCCCAGAAAGGCGGCATCCTTGACCGGAGATGGCTGTGCCAACGGGCAGCTATGACAAGCCATACTTCAGCAAACCGGGGATTGAGTATCTTCTCATCGCGGACATTCCGGTGGTTCCGGTGTATCGTATGCTTTCCCGCCGGCGAATGGCCCGGCTACCTGCGTCAGCCGGTGAGAGCCGCTCCGCCGTTACGGCTCATGCCGCATATGGATTGGATCTGTACGATCATCGGATCTGTATGATCGAAGATGAGGGTAACCGGCCGGAATCCGGCTGATCTATGAACTATCTGGCGGTGGATATCGGCGCCGAAAGCGGGCGCGTGATGTACGGCAATCTGGCGGATGGCCGCCTGCGGCTCGAAGAGTTGCACCGGTTCGCCAACCAGCCGGTGCAGCTTCCTGCGCAGCGGGGGCGCCATGGCCTGTCCTTGTATTGGGATAGCTTCCGTCTGTTTCACGAGATTGTCGAAGGACTGACAGTGGCCGGCCGCGGGCGCAAGCTGCGCGTGGACGGCATCGGCATCGATACCTGGGGCTTGGATTTCGGCCTGCTGGGCGCCGATGGCGGATTGATCGATTGCCCGCGCCACTACCGCGACGCGCGCACCAACGGCGTGATGGAGCGTCTGTTCAGCGTCGTACCCCGCGAGCAAGTCTTTGAGCAGACGGGCATCCAGTTCATGCAGATTAATTCGCTCTACCAGTTGTACGCGATGCGGCTTGAGAACCCTCGCGCCCTCGAATGCGCCGAGCGGCTGCTGTTCATGCCCGATCTGCTGAACTTCTGGCTGACCGGGGTGGAGCGTGCGGAGGTTACCATCGCCAGCACGTCGCAGTTTTACAATCCGCGGACGCGCGCGTTTTGCGGCGCCATGATCGAGCGGCTCGGAATCCCCGCGCGCATTCTGCCGGAGTTGATCGAGCCGGGCCGGCTGCTGGGGCGTCTGCTGCCAAACATCGCCGAGCGCACCGGGCTGGGAGCGGCGCCGGTGTATGCGTCGGCGGGGCACGATACGGCGTCGGCGGTAGTTGCGGCGCCGGGCGAAGGCGACGATTGGTGCTACGTCAGCTCGGGGACGTGGAGCCTGATGGGCGTCGAGTTGCCGGAACCGGTGATCGACGCGCGCGCGCTGGAGCTGAATTACACCAACGAAGCCGGCGTTGCGGGGCGGACGCGGCTGCTGAAAAATATTGCGGGACTGTGGATCTTGCAGGAGTGCCGCCGGTGCTGGGCGGAAGCAGGCGAGCGGCACACGTACGAAGAGCTGGCGCAGATGGCGGATGAGAACGGCCCGGCCAAGGCGCTGATAGATCCCGACGATTTCCTGCAGCCCGGCGATATGCCGGCGCGCATTGCGGAGTGGCTGCGCGTGCGCGGCCTGCCGGAACCGAAGGGCAAAGGTGAGACCTGCCGCATCGTTCTGGAAAGCTTGGCCGAGCGGTACCGGCAGGTTCTGGAGGGGCTGGAGTCGCTCACGGGCCGCCAGCTTCGCGCCATTCACATCGTGGGCGGCGGGTCGAAGCACGCGCTGCTGAACCGGCTAGTGGCGCGGGCGACGGGGCGTACGGTGTACGCAGGGCCGGTGGAGGCGACGGCGGCGGGAAATGTGCTGGTGCAGGCCATGGGCGCCGGCGCCATACGGGATTTGGAAGAAGCGCGCGCAGTGGTCAGGAGGTCCTTCGAAATTGAAAGATTCGAGTAGGAAGGCCAGCGCCGTTTGAGGCTTGCCGCTATGTGGAGCAGGTTGCCAAAACCTGGATGCGCCGGGATAAGCCGGCATGGAGTAGCGAATGAAAGAGCCGTACAGGGAAGGAATAGCGGACGGACCACCCTGGCCCCGAGCCATGTGAGGGCAGCCGTGAGGCTGCACTGGAAGCGTTGGACGGGGGTATCTGTAGGCTGGGTATGGAGCTCCGAAATCCAACGGTGCAGGGCCGACGGCGTCAGGTTGCCAGGAAGGAAACACGCGTCGCCGCACGATCGCCGTTCGGTTCCGGAAGACGACCAAATCGCGATCCTGGCTCGCTGGCCTATCGCTCAGCCCGCCAGGCCTTGCGCCAGTGAATGCCTTGAATTGGGCTCGCGCATGACATGAATGAGCCTGAACGGATCGCCGCGGCATTCTGTTTCATCCTCGCGATGCCGGGCTCATTTGCCACACTTAACTACCTGTCTCGCTCCTGCCGGCGCGGCCATTCAAGTCGTCATAGTCGAACTGTAGCAAGGCATCCTCAACCTCGTCCCCGATGGAAGCCGGCGAGATCCCGGCCAACACGTCCCTGGCGATGGCGTCGGCCTCAGTGCGGAGCTCGCTATGCCGGTCCGGAAGCTTTCTGAGCGCTGAGGCGGCTTCCGCATCGTCAAGTTTATCGAGCAGATTGGCTCCCCTCTTCCCGTCACGATCCGGCTTGGAGCTTCTGTTCTTTTCAGCCATCCGTCTTACCTTGGCCTTATCCGGACGATTGTAGCCGATCGCCCGGATGACCGAAGTGCATTTGTCGCGGAACGGGGTAAACCGACTGGAGTGATGGCCCATAGGACTGCGGTTCAGAACTCGCCACGAACGCGATACGGGTCGGTGGATAAAGCGAAAACCTCGCCGCAGCGCGGGCCCGATCGAGGGCCGGATGGAACTGGCGCTCAAACCAGGGGTGTTCATTACCGATGGGGCCCGTTTCTCGTTTTGTGTGCGAGTTGGAAAAGATCGCCGCCGTGATTGCGAAGCTCATCGGAACCGGCTCGGCACGCGCTGCCGCACTGTACGAAGCTTTCCTCGCCGGCTGTTACGTGAAGGCCGGGCGCCGACTCTGACGAGACGGCTACTTGCCCGGATGGACAATGACCCCGACACACTCTGTTACGAAGTGGAGAAGTACGCTGCCAAGGCATTCAACAAGGCCGGGCCGGCCGCATTCGAGAGACAGATTCAGGAGCGCGCCAGAAAGAGAATCGCGATATTTCGAAACCTGTTTCGTGGGAGAAGATGTCTACCCTCGCCAAACTTTCCCGGTAGTGCGGCGGGCATTGGTGGTGACGGTTGTCGGGCAGGGCGACCGAAGCGATGACGTGATACCCGGGTCTGCCCACGGCTTCCAGCGATTGGGGCGCATGGCCCGGCTTGTTTCGATGAGCCGCTGCTTGTTTCGATGAAAGGAAACAAACCAGGGATATGCTAAAACGAAATTCATGCGTATTCCATGGCTCCTTCTCGGTCTCTTATTCGCGATCCGCGCCTTTCCCCAACCTGCGGCTCCATCTCAAGCAGCCGCCGACCCAGGGCAGCGGCAGTACGACAACAACTGCGCCGTTTGCCATGGCGGAGACGGCGCGGGCGGCGAATTGGCCCCCTCCATTCTGTTCCGCCTCGCCGGCCGCACAGATGCCGAACTGGCGGAGCTTGTCAAAGCCGGTATTCCCACCAGAGGCATGCCGGCGTTCAATCTGGGCAACCCGGAGATGAACGACCTCGTCGCTTTCCTCCGCACGCTGCGGCCGCGCCGCGGTCCCGCACCCGTGCGCAAGAAGGTGCAGACTACGGACGGCAAAACAATGGAAGGCCTGGTTCTCGGCGAAAGCTCGCTCGACCTGGCTCTACGGACCGACGACCAACGCATTCATCTGTTCCGCACCAGCGCCGGCGGCCGCTATCGCGGCGTGACTTCGGAAACGGACTGGTCCACTTACAACGGGCAGATGGGCGGTAACCGTTACACCGCGCTCACCCGGATCACGCCGGCCAACGTCGCCAAACTGGCGCCACGATGGATTTTCACCATGCCGAACGTGTCCCGCCTTGAGACCACCCCTGTGGTGGTGGATGGAATCATGTACGTCACCAGCGGGAACGAATGCTACGCGCTCGATGCCGGCAACGGACGCGAGTTATGGCATTTTCAACGGCCGCGGACCAAAGGCCTGGTGGGCAATGCGGCAGGCGGCTTCAATCGCGGCGTGGCGCTGGCGGGCGACCGCGTCTTCATGGTTACGGATAACGCCCACCTTCTCTCCCTGAACCGCTTCACCGGAGCGGTCCTCTGGGAAACTGAGATGGCCGACTGGCGCCGGAACTACAATGCCACCTCGGCGCCACTGGTAGTGGGCGATCTGGTCGTCTCCGGAACCGCGGGCGGCGAACAGGGAGTTCGCGGTTTCGTGGCCGCCTTCGATCAGGCCACGGGAAAAGAGGCGTGGCGGTTCTGGACCGTTCCCGCGCCCGGCGAACCGGGCTCCGAAACATGGAAGGGCAAAGCCATCGAGCACCCTTCGGCGGTCGCCTGGCTCACCGGCACTTACGACCCGCAACTCGACACGGTATATTGGCCGACGGGCAATCCCGGCCCGGACTACAACGACGATCAGCGCGGCGGCGACAATCTGTATTCGTGCTCCATGCTGGCGCTGGACGCCAAGACCGGCAAGCTGAAGTGGCATTACCAGTTCACGCCGCACGACGTCTGGGACTGGGATGCCACCGAAATCCCCGTGCTGGTGGACGCCAATTTCCAGGGCCAGCCGCGCAAGCTCGTGCTGCATGCGGATCGCAACGGCTTTTTCTACGTGCTC
>PLDF01000158.1 GCA_003135055.1 Bryobacterales bacterium
CTCGGGCCGCTCCACCAGTCACGCACGTTCAATGCGTTGACGCAGCCGCAGCTTCACGGCGGGCCACTCTGACATAAGAATCGAATAGCGCGCCGAATCGCGAGGGATGAAGTCCGCGGCCATCCGATGAGCTCGGAGAATTCCCTCGAACTTCCCGCCGATGCGTTCGATCGCAGCCCGGGAGCGCTCATTTCGAATGTCGGTGTGAAGGCAGACACGGAGCACCTGCCACGCCTCGAAGGCATGAGTCAACATGAGCAGCTTGGCCTCGGTATTGGCCGCAGTCCGGATTGCCGGGCGGGCTAGCCACGTGTAGCCGATCTCGCAGGCGTCGGGGACGCCACGGCCGTGCGATGGGTGGCCATGCGGCCACGACCATCGCTCCATGTTCCAAAATCTTGTGGAGCCGAGAACAACACCATCGTTCGGGCGCACAATTGCGAATGGCACTGCCGTGTCAGCCTGCTTCCAGGACAGAGCGGTCTCGATGTAACTGGCGGCCTCATTCTTGTCCTTCGGAACCGGACTCCATTGATAGAGGGAGGGGTCGCTTCCCGCGGCGGCAACCAGGCCGCCGGCATGGCGGCGTTCGAGCGGCTCGAGACGAACATGTTTCCCAACCAGCACAAGATCTTCCATCTTCATAATCTACTATGCAAGTCCGACGGCATTCCGCTTGCCTGGATGGATCGCCGAAGAACGCCGCGATGCTCGGCCCTTCCGGTTAATTGCGCGGCATGGACTTGCCGGAATGGCCAATAGAGCGGTCAGCGTCGCCCACTAACGCTTGAGCGTGAACGTAAAACGGTAGGGCGGCGGTTTTTCGACCCTGTCATGCATCGCGAAAGACGAGCGGAGTAGAAACTCCAGAGCCGGCTGAAAGCCTGGCAGCAGGTAGAGCTGCACGCACTCGTGCGTGGCGCAACTCCGGCATGGGTCAGCCCCACGCTGTTAGACTGGTAGGCCATGCCGGACTACATCGGAGCCATCGACCAGGGTACCACCAGCACGCGATTCATGGTGTTCGACCGCGCCGGGCGCATCGCCGCCTGCGCGCAGAAAGAGCACGAGCAGATCTACCCTCAGCCCGGCTGGGTGGAGCACGACCCCGCCGAAATCTGGTTTCGCACGCAACAGGTCGCAGCCGAAGCCATGGAGCAGGCCGGCATTGCGCCACGCGATCTGGCGGCCATCGGCATCACCAACCAGCGCGAAACCACCGTGCTGTGGGACCGCAAGACCGGGCGCCCCGCGCACCATGCCCTGGTGTGGCAGGATATGCGCGTGGGCGATGCCGTCGCCGAGTTTTCCCGCGCCGGCGGCGCCAACCGCTTCCGCCACAAGACCGGCCTGCCCGTCTCCACTTACTTCAGCAGTTTGAAAATCCGCTGGCTTCTCGACAACGTCCCCGGCGCGCGCGAACAGGCCGAAGGGGGCGATCTGCTCTTCGGCAATATCGATACGTTTCTTGTCTGGCATCTCACCGGCGGCCTGCACGTTACCGACTGCACCAACGCCAGCCGCACCCAGTTGATGAATCTGGAAACGCTCGATTGGGACGACGAGCTGCTGGGCGCGTTCGGCATTCCGCGCCGGATGTTGCCGCAGATCCGCTCGAGCAGCGAAGTATACGGCGAGGCTACGCTCGACGCCGTAAAGGGCGTGCCCATCGCCGGCATCCTGGGCGATCAGCAGGCCGCGCTGGTGGGGCAGACCTGTTTCCGCGCGGGCGAAGCCAAAAACACGTATGGCACCGGATGTTTCCTGCTGATGAACACCGGCCGCGAGATTGTGCACTCGAAGCATGGCCTTCTCACCACGGCCGCGTTTCAGTGGAAGGGCGAGCCCGCGAACTATGCGCTCGAAGGCAGCGTGGCCATCACCGGCGCGCTGGTGCAGTGGATCCGCGACAACTTCGGAATGATCTCGCACAGCCCCGAGATCGAAACCCTGGCGCGCACCGTGGAGGACAACGGCGGCGTCTACTTTGTGCCGGCGTTCTCCGGCCTCTACGCGCCGCACTGGAAGCACGATGCGCGCGGCGTGATCGCGGGGTTGACGCGGCACTCGAACAAAGGCCATTTGGCGCGCGCGGTGCTGGAAGCCACGGCGTTTCAGACGCGCGAAGTGGTGGAGGCGATGGAGCAGGATTCCGGCATCCCCGTCACCGTGTTGCGCACCGATGGCGGCATGGTGGACAACGAGCTGCTGATGCAGTTCCAGTCCGATATTCTGGACCGCGAAGTGGTACGGCCCGCCGTGAAAGAGACCACGGCGCTGGGCGCGGCCTACGCGGCCGGGCTCGCCATGGGGTTCTTCGCCAGCGTGGAAGATCTGCGCGCGCAATGGTCTATCGGCCGTACTTGGAAGCCCACGATGGATGCGCAGCTCCGCGACAAACTGTACCGCTTCTGGAAGAAGGCGGTGATACGATCGTTCGACTGGCTCGACGCCGATTAAGAACAGCGCCGATTAAGGCGGCGCCGAATAAGGACCAACAATGGAAAAGCAAATGTTTGGCGAGTTCATGGGGACCATGATCCTGATTCTCATGGGAAACGGCGTGGTGGCCGGCGTGTTGCTGCGGAAGTCGAAGGCCGAAAACGCGGGCTGGATGGCGATCGCCACCGGCTGGGCGTTCGCCGTGATGACCGGCGTGTTCACGGCGAACGCATGCGGCGGCCCGGGCCATCTCAATCCGGCGGTCACGCTGGCGTCGGCGGTGGCGACGGGCAATTTCAGCAATGTCTTGCCATACACGCTGGCGCAGATCTTGGGAGCCATCGCGGGCGCGGCGCTGGTGTGGATTCACTTCGGTCCGCACTGGAGCCAGACGCCCGATCCCGAAAGCAAGCGCGCGTGCTTCTGCACTTCGCCCGCGATCCGGCGCCCGGCCGCCAACCTGGTGAGCGAGATCATCGGCACGTTCGTGCTGATCCTGGTCGCCAGCGCCATCGGGTCGAAAGCCGGCGCGCCCGTTGGCCCCGCGCCCGGACTCACGCCGTATCTGGTCGGGTGCCTCGTGTGGGGCATCGGCTTGAGTCTCGGCGGCACAACCGGCTACGCCATCAATCCCGCGCGCGACCTGGGGCCGCGCATCGCCCACAGTCTGTTGCCGATCGCGCAGAAGGGCGGTTCCGATTGGAGCTACGCGCCCGTGCCCGTAGCCGGCCCGCTGATCGGCGCCGCGCTGGCAGGCCTGTTAGTCCGGGCCATAGGCATGTAGCGCATGTATTAGCTTGCGCCTATCCTTAAGACCCGCCGCGCGGCGCGCTTACAACCGCTGGACTCTCATCCGGTTCTTGTTCATCGACTCGCGTTTTTGCTAGGCGCTTCTTTCCGGCCCCGCCTCGCGGCGATGCCCTTGCGTTCCTAGCTGCGGAACATGCCCAGCACACCGTGCAGCGCTCGCAATCGTGTGAACGCGCTTCGGCGCCCCGCGCCATCCAGCTCGATTTGCCACGAGGACTGCCGTCCGGGATGCTTACGGGCCGCTCGCAGACCTGCTATTCCAGTCGCTTTACGAGCCGGAAGTAATCCCGATTGAGCGTGAGAACTCGCGGCTCCGGATCGCGTGGAAAAACCGATCGGAGAACTTGATTTCGACCCTGATAAGAGCCGAGCTTTTCACCGACGGTCTTTACCAGTGGTCGGACGGCGCGGCAGCGGCGGGAAATCGACGGGAAAGAAGATAGAGCTGATCGGTTGCATGGTTCGTCCAGTGCCTGAGGATCGGGTAAGAAAGAGTCGTCCATTGCTTTGGAAGGCTTTGGATGGCGATCTGCGGTTGATGGCCGACTGTCAGCGGGGTTAGTTAGCGGGGGGCGGCCGGCTCGGTAAACTGCGGGGCGGCGGCGGTTTGAGCCGGCGGGAGTGCTGGGCCCCAGACCTATGCCGAACGGACTCGCTGGCGCGGAACTGGGTGTGGATTGTTGGGGTTGCGGGCTGGGAAGGCTCAGCGGCGGGCCCGGCTTCGAGTTGCGAGCTTGGCAGGCCATGAGGCTATGCCATGGGCCCGCCCCACAGTGGATCTGCTAGACTGGTCCTTCCAAAGCACATCATGGGAATCTACGGCCGCTGGATGGACCGCTGGGAGCGGAAACTGGCCACGCGCGATACCAATCGCGTAGTGCGCCCTTTCGAATGGGGCACGGACTGGCTGAGTACCATCGGCCATCCCTCCATTCCGGCCGAAGTGAACGGCGACGCTCCGCACCGCCTTTCGCGGTTCGCGGAGCAGGCGCTGGCGGAATCGGAACGCTTTTACGCTTATGAACCCGTGCGCGACTACCAGTTGCGGGAATCGCGGCTGACCTTTATTAGCCCGGTGCGGTCGGGCGACTCGAAGAACGATACGGCCCACGCGCTTTGGTTTCCGGCGGAAAAGGGGCCGAAACGCGCGCTAGTGGTGTTGCCGCAATGGAATTCCGGTTCGGATGGGCACGTCGGCTTGGCGAAGCTGCTGAACCGGTTCGGCGTCAGCGCGCTGCGCATGACCATGGCATATCACGCCGAGCGCATGCCGGTGGACCTGCAACGCGCCGATCACCATGTTTCGAGCAACATCGGGCGAACCATTCACGCTTCCCGGCAATCGATTATCGACGTGCGGGCGTGTCTCGACTGGCTGAACCAGCAGGGCTATGAGCGCGTGGGAATTCTGGGCACCAGCCTCGGCTCCTGCGTGGCGTTCATCGCGGCGGCCCACGATACGCGGGTGAAGGTGGGAATCTTCAACCACGTTTCGATGTACTTTTCCGACGTGGTTTGGACCGGCCTTTCGACGCAGCATGTGCGCAAGGGGTTCGGCGAAGAGGTGACGCAGGACGATCTGCGGCGCTACTGGGCGCCGATCAGTCCGGCGAGTTACCTGGAGCGGATGCAGGGCCGCGACCTGCACAGCCTGCTGATTTGGGCTCGCCACGATTCGAGCTTCCTGCCGGTATATTCGAAACAGGTGCTGGAGACTTTCAAGCGATTGCAGTTGCCGCACCAGGTGTTCACTTTGCCTTGCGGACACTACACCACCGGCCAGTTTCCGTTCAATTTAATGGATGGGCTGGCCATGTGCCGCTTCGCCGCGAAGTGGCTGTGAGCCCATGTCACCTCCAACCCGTGCTACACTACAAAAGACGACCAGTCAGACTAGTCCTATTATGGAGTGAAAGCTAATGCCCAACGCTGCCAAGATGTTTCGACACGATGCTGGAAAAGAGCTGGATTGGGCCGGGGCGAAAACTCCGGGAAGCTCACCGCAAGATTGGCAAATCCAAACCGCCAAGGCGCGGTTTAGCGAAGTGTTTCGGCGCGCTCGCACCGACGGACCTCAGCGCATTACCAGGCAGGGGAAGGAGGGTGTTGTGATGATTTCCGATGAACAATACGAGCGGCTCATGGTCAGATCGCAGCAGCCCAAAAGCATTGTCCAGTTTTTCCGCGAATCGCCGCTCGCCGGTCTCGATCTCGATTTGGAACGTGACAAGGACACCGGCCGCGACGTCGAGCTATGAGCGGATTCCTGCTCGATACCAACGTTATTTCCGAGCTAAGAAATAAAAATCCGGAGCCGCGGGTTATGGAGTGGATGGAAGCGGCTGACGAAGGTTTACTCCATCTTAGCGTTCTGACTCTGGGAGAGATTCGGAAAGGGGCGGCGCTGCTTCTCCAGGACAAACGGAGGACACAACTGGAAACGTGGCTCGAGATCGATCTGCAGACCCGGTTCGCCGGAAGAATAGTGCCGATTGATTCGGCGATCGCCGATCGCTGGGGTTTGATCGCCGCCGAGGCGAGGCGAAAGGGAATAACCTTGCCGGTCATTGACGGCTTGCTTGCGGCAACGGCGCTTCACCGCAACCTGACCATCGTATCGCGCAATGTCAAAGACTTTGTCAACACGCAGGTACCGGTTCTGAATCCGTGGGAAGCGTAACCCGCTAACCAGTAAGCCCCCGTACGGCGGGCCGGCCGGGTGGAAGCTCGACCAGCCAGACCGGGCCGCTGCCAATGCGAACCTGCCTACGCGTGAGCTGAGTCTTCAACGCGGAGTCGCGGAAGTATGGAGGCAACGCGGAGATTTCAAGACGGAAGCATATTGTCCGATAGGGGCGCGGGTTTCATCCCACGGGAGGACAGAACTCCGCGTTGCCTCCGCCTCTTCCGCGACTCCGCGTTGTAGGCCAATCCGCCCTGACGACGGCTCTCAGACCATGAAAGCCATGAAAGCAAGTTGACAAAATCGAAACTCCGTGGCAATTTGAAAGTATTACTGAAAAAGGAGGTGGTCCAATAAAATGGATAGTTGCAAAAAACCGCGCGAGGTGGCCGACTGCTGAAGTCGAGCCTCTAACAAAGCCGACTCCCGTTCAGTAGCGGGGTCAAGTTCCTGTGGACCGGCTGCCTCACGCGCAACCTTTAGCCCTCAGGCTTCATCCAATGGCTAGCGTCCCCCGCGGACCGAAAGCGGTTCGCGGGGGTTCGTGTTTGCTATACTGAAATTCTCGAAAGGATCCCCCCGTAATAACATGAAGGAAGGAATTCACCCCGCCTACAACGAGATTAACGTCATTTGCGCCTGCGGTCACAGGTTCGGCACGCGGTCCACGCACAAAGGCGATATTCGCGTGGAAATCTGCTCGTCCTGCCACCCGTTCTTCACGGGCAAGCAAAAGCTGATCGATACCGCCGGTCGCGTGGATAAGTTTGAGAGGAAGTACAAGGCTATTCGCGGCGACAAGGACAAGAGAACTGCGCAACCCGTAAGTTCGTAGGTTAAGGAAGCGGAGGGGGCAGCGGGGGTCTTTTGCCCTCGCCATGATGTTGTTGCTCTTGCTGTTGCTGGTGGCGCTTGCGGTCAGCGGCGCGGTCGGCTAGCCACTTGTCGTAGAGCGGTTGCTGGTCGGCGGTGAGAATCGATTTGATCTTCGCTACCGCAGCTTCGTGGATCTGATCCCGCTGCTGGTCGAACTCGTGTTTAACCTGGTCGATCTGGGTTTCGTACTTCTTGTTTACCGGCATGAATTGCTCGCCCTGCCAGTCGTAAATCTTCTGAACTTCGCCTAATTGTTCGTCGTTCAGCTTGACGGCCTCTTTAAGGCGCGACATGACGAGCTTGCGAAATTCTTCCGGGCTCGTCTTTTTCTTTGCCTGTACAGGGCTGACCACGGTCTTCACCACATAGAGACGGTAACCCACCGCGCCCATGGCGGCGCCGCTCGCGAATACCAACAAGACCGAGAGGAACGCCGAGACCTTGGATTTGGGCATTGTTACACGCTTATCTGCCGGATTCGGTCAATTCCAGCTGCGCTGGGCTGAGCAGATCCGGCGCCACGATGGGATGGGCTTCGGCGAGAACGTCGACATAACTCTGACTGGGCACGGCAGGGGCGTGAGGCACGTACATGTAGACGCTCAACGCCACGGTCAGCGCCATTGCAGCCGCTGCGAAGGCATTGGCTATGCGCCGGAATGAAAACGTGAATGTCTGCCGCGATTCGATCTTCTGCCATAACGTGGGCATGAAGTTCGCGCTGGGCTCCGGAGTGGGGCACGCAGCGAACGCCCGGAAAAGGGCGTCCAGCTTTTCGTCGTTACTGCCGCGCATCGGAATCATGTTGTTCGACCCTTCAATACACCGGCTTTAGCCGGCATTTTCCTTCTTCTCAGCCGCGCCAAAGGCCTTTAGAACCCGCTGCCGGGCCCTGAATAACCTCACCTTAAGAGCATTCTCGTTGACTTTATAAATCTTTTCAAGCTCTTTCAGCGAAAGCCCTTCGACTTCCTTCATTATGAGCAATATCCGGTCGGCCTCGGAAACCGCGCCCAACAGAGCGTCCACCGATTCCCGGATCGTCTTATGATACCGCTCATCCTGCTCCACTTTGCCGCCCGCCACGGCATCGGCCATAGTCACCTGCTGCTCCGACAGGTCGGACATGCGGAACTCCTGGCGACGCTTCTGCTTACGCAGGTAATCGTACGCCGCGTTCTTCGTCAGCGTGTAGAGCCAAGGCTCAAAAACCTCCGCCGACCGGAGCTGGTCGAGAGAATAATACATCCGCACAAAAACTTCCTGCGCGACGTCCTCGACATCTTCCGTCCG
Organism: Bryobacterales bacterium; assembly: GCA_003135055.1. GTDB lineage: Bacteria > Acidobacteriota > Terriglobia > Bryobacterales > Bryobacteraceae > PALSA-243. Next base: position 8,105 of record PLDF01000158.1, read on the forward strand.
GGCAATCAAATGGCTGATATGGCCCAGAATGCGCTTCCGGTACGCTACCACGATTTCGTTGAAGGCCACGCTATCGCCGGACTGGGCGCTCTTGATGACCGCGAAATCGACTAACATTTACGCCGCCCCGCTACCGGGGCCGGCATCCGGATGCGTTTGTCGCTCCACATGAACAGGCGTAGCAGTACCCCAACAGGTTACAAGTCTTTGAGAGGAAAAGCGAAAGCGGGCGGATGGCGCACGTACGGCGCTTGCCGTAGGGATGGCCCGAAAGGGCCAGAGGCTGAGCCTCGCGGCCGCCATGGATACCATGAGTATTCGTTCATTATCACCCGAAGTGCTTGGAAGCGCACGTCTTTTACAACTCTTTACGAGGGGGCCGGGGCGCCGCCGTTTTCGAAGCGGCCCTGGCAATTGGACGGCGCCGGTTGGGATCCCGGTTGGGATCCGCGGCAGATCCGGCGCCATGATCGCGATTCCGGCTCTCTGGTGGAGATGCGGCGACACACAGGCGCTCTGCCCCAGCGAAGAGCCGGAGATTGAGGTGCGCCGCGGCAAAATCAACGAGGCCGGCGATATGCGCGTCGGCGAGCATGCCGAGGGCGCCCGTCACGGGGAGGTGGCGGCGCTCGGCTTCTGCGCGGCTGGCCAACTCATCGGCGATTAGAGACTCAGACTCAGGGCTTGCCCTCTCGCCCGGATCGAGGAAATCGAGCGAGGGATCGCAAGGTGGATCAGGCAGGAACTTCGGAACTTCGAGCGATGCGGGCGGCCACCGAATCCAGGCGAGAACGGAATCGCCGAGGGATCTTATCCTAACTAAGCCAAGCCGCGCCGCATCGGAAAAATGCGGCGGCGCGTAACCCTGCACGAAGTGTGCGGCAAGGCCGGTATCCGCGCCCGGCACCCATCGATCCGTTCACGGCACTCTCACTGCTACCACTTGAAAGATACGCCACTCTTTCTTGCGCATACGGGGGTGACGTTCACACATAGGGAACGAGTCTGCTAAGCTGGGCGGCATGTCCGTCAATGGCAAATTCGCCCTGGTCACCGGCGCCGGCAGCGGCATCGGCCGCGCTGCCGCTCTCGGGCTGCAAGCGGCCGGATACTCCGTCGCGCTGGCCGGCCGGCGCGCCACGGAATTGGACGCGACCGCCGCGGCGGGCAATCCGCGGGGCGGGCGGATGTTGGCCGTCCCAACGGATGTCGGCAAGCCGGACTCGGTGGATGCCCTGTTCGTCAGGATCAAAGACGCATTCGGGCGCCTGGATCTGCTGTTCAACAACGCCGGTATCGGCGCTCCCGGCGTATTCATGGAGGATCTCAGCTACGAACAGTGGAGCGCCGTGGTCGCCGTCAACCTAACGGGGCCATTCCTATGCGCGCAGCATGCGATCCGGATGATGAAAGCGCAGCAGCCGCGGGGTGGGCGCATCGTCAACAACGGCTCGATATCGGCGCATACGCCGCGGGTCAATTCGGCCCCGTATACGGCCACCAAGCATGCCATCACGGGGCTGACGAAATCGATCGCGCTCGATGGGCGCGCGTTCGATATCGCCTGCGGCCAGATCGATATCGGCAATGCCGGAACCGAAATGACGGGGCGCATGGCCGCGGGCGTTCCGCAATCGAACGGCACCATGATGGCGGAGCCCACCATGGACGTGCGGCACGTCGCCGATGCCATCCTCTATATGGCGAGCCTGCCGCTTGACGCGAACGTTCCGTTCCTGACGGTGATGGCTACGAAGATGCCGTTCATGGGCCGGGGGTGAGACTGGAGAGAGCCGAGGCTTTATTTCGACGCAGAGACGCTGAGGCGCGGAGGCCACGCGGAGAAAACTCAAAGGGAATGAAGTGGTTTCTTCTCTGCGCTTATCTCCGCGCCTCAGCGTCTCCGCGTCGAAATCTATGTCTCGGAACCCAGAGAATATTTACGGCTCCATGCCCGAATGGTTTTCACTTCGGTTTCGGGGATGTTCAGGAACTTCAGGAATTGTTCGTGTTCCTCCGGCTCGGCTTTTTCGAATTGCGCGTGCCAGCGGTGCATCTCGTCGTCCGAGAATCCGGAATCGCGCATTACTTTTGTCCACTTCTCTTTTGTCAGCATGGTTCTCCTTTTTAGCGTACTGGTGGTCTGCAAGAGGCGCGCGATGGCGCGCTGCTGGCCGCGGAGACGCTCCATCTGTTCGCCCAATTGCGCGAGCCGCCGCTCCAGAATCGACGCGAACCCGCTGGCAGGCCGATCCAGAATCGTGCGGATGTCATCGAGCGTAAGCCCGGCGGCGCGATACACGCAGATCTGCCGCAAGCGGCCTGCGTCGGCCTCGCCGTATAGCCGGTAGTTTGCGGCGCTCCGCTTCACCTTGCGCAGCAGGCCGATGGATTCGTAGTACAGCACCGTGCTGCGGCTCAGTCCCGCGGCGCGCGCCAGCTTGGTCACCGTCATCGTCAGTCTTAGTTTGAACCCTGAAGCGGTAGACAGGTCAAGAACTTATTTCGCCGGGCCGGCCGGAGCGGCCAGCCGCCCGGTAGGACAGACCATCGCCTTTCGTGGTCTGTCATGTTTCGCTAAGGCACGGCCGGCTGACAGACGACAAAAAACGATCGTCTGTCCTGCCTCACACCACCTCACATCCGAGACCGCCTACAACTAATGCAGGACTGGGCAAAGTAAGTGTCATTGGGATGCCATCCTGCCCGGCGGTTGCGAACCGCCGCTGTCACTGTCTTCAGCGAGACTCAATAGCAGGCGCCGCCGCCGAGCCCGCCGCCGGCTTATCCTATTGCGCGGCTTTGATGGCTCGCAGCACCGCCGCGACGCGGCCGGAGGGAACGGGACGGTCGCCAAAGGCCAGGTTTGCTTTGGGGACGGGAAGCGATTGCAACCATCGAACCAGCGCCTCGGGATCGTATCCGGCATCGATCAGCAGCTTGACGGCAAGTTGGTCGGCTTCAAACTCGGATTGGGGCGTGAAGCGCCGCGCGAAGAACATTTCCATGCTCTGGCGAATGCCTTGGCCTGTCCCGGTGTCGTTAGGGGGCAACGACTGCGGCGGGCTATTCATCTGCTCGCGCCGCGTCAGCTCCCGCGTGTAATGCCGTAGGGCGATGTGCGCGACGGCATGCGCCAGCATCGCCGCGGTATCTGCATCATCGGCGGGAAGCGTACTCTGCGCCACAAAGACTGCGCCGCCGGGTAGGGCGATCGGCTCGGACGGCGTACTTACGGTGGAGTAGACGAAGAAACGATATTGAAAAGTACCGTCGGTCTTGGCCGCGAGTTTATCTCCGATCGCCTGCAGGCGCGCATCGGGTTGCGCTTGCAGCGATTTCTGCGTCTCGGACGCCAAGCGCTTCCCGAGTTCGATTTCCTTTTCGATTGAGTATAGATTGGGGCCTTGTGACGGTTGAGCCATCGCGGCGGATATGGCTGCTAACAACAGGATTATGCGCGTCATATTGGTTCGCATTTCTCGCTGACTCCGAAGCAAAAGCGCGTTCACACGATTGTGAACGCGGCGCGCATGAGTGCGCACGCCACTACCTACCTAATGCGCGGCATCAATGGCTTGCTGCACCACCTCGATGCGGCGGCTCGGAGCGGGGAAGTCGTCAAGAAGCCCCGCTTTTTGAGGGGTGGGCAGCGACTGCAACCATCGCACCAGAGCCTGGGGATCGTATCCGGCATCGATCATGAGCTTGACGGCGAGCCGGTCGGCATCGAGTTCGAACTTTTTTTTGAATTGCGCTATCCCCATTTCGATGGCCGGGCTTGAGGATGCGCTCCCGAGGTTGGGCGGCATAGATTTCTTGCCGATCTCCATAAGTTCGGTCCGGGTCATCTCACGCGTGTAGTGCCGCAGCACGATGTGCGCGATGGCATGGGCCTGAACGGCCGCCGTTACGTAGTCGTCCGCGGACACCATACTCTGCGCCACGAACACTGGGCCGCCAGGCAGCGCGATCGGCTCGGCCTGCGGGTCCACGGTGGCGTAGACGAAGAAATGACACTGAAAAGTACCGTCGGTCTTCGCGGCGAGCTTGTCCCCGATCGCCTGGAGGCGCGTGTCGGGCTGCGCTTGCCGCGACGCCTGCGTCTTAGACGCCAGTTGTTTCCCGAGTTCGATTTCCCTTTCGATGGAGTAGAAATTGACGCCTTGCGCCGACGGTTGCGCCAGCGTGGCGGAGACGGTTGCTAACAACAGGATTAAGCGCGTCATTATGCGCTTTGTATTAGTCCGCATTTTCTCACCGACTCCTAATAATAAGCAAAAGCGCGTTCACACGAGTGAACGCGGCACGCATGAGTGCGTGCGCCACAAGGCACGAGCCACGAGCCACAACTCAGATTATACGCCCGCGGAGAATGCCTGTATGAAGGCGCGGTCGCCTTCGATGAAATCGAATGCGGAGAGCTTCGCGCGAGGCTCCCAGCGCATTTCGCGATAGATCAGGTTTTGCGGCTCGCCTTCGAATTCAGTTACGCGGTGGAAGATTAGCGCGATGGGGTTCTTGCCCGGATACGCGAATTCGTAGCGCGTAATCTCAGGGCCGCGCGCATTGCGGATGGCCAGCTCTTCTTCCAATTCGCGGGTCAGCGCTTGCTCCGGCGTCTCACCGGGTTCCACCTTGCCGCCGGGAAATTCCCATTTTAGGGCATGCGATTGCTCCGCCTGGCGCTGGCCGATCAGGATGCGCCCCCGGCGTTCGATTATCGCGGCCACCACTTGGACCATGGCAATATTGGAGCATAGATCACCGCATGTACCCGCAACGGCTGCTCGATCACTTTCAGAATCCGCGCAACGTCGGCGAGCTGGCGCCGCCGGCGGTCACCATAGAGGCTTCGAATCCGGCGTGTGGAGACATCATGCGTCTGGCGGCGCGGTTTGAGCACGGCATCGTGGCCGAGGTGCGCTATAAGGTGCGCGGATGCACCGCTTCCATCGCTGCCGGGTCGGCGCTGACCGAGTGGCTCACCGGCAAGAGCCGGACCGAAATCGCGGCCTTTAAGCCTGCGATAGTGGATGCCGCCGTGGGCGGGTTGCCCGCGGAATCGAAGCACGCCGCCGTGTTGTGCGCCGATGCGGTGAAGGCGTTGCTGTCCGCTATAAAGCCGTAGCCTTTAGTTAGCTTTGTACGCCGTGTCATAAATACGGTCTCGTATTTCGAGAGGACCACTCCCTCACGGTCGTGGCTCCGAACGAAGCCCGTCAGCAAGCGGTCTGGCAATAGCTAAGCTATAAAGTTGTAACCTCGGCCCGCAGACGTTCCATTTCCGTTGCCAGCGCCGCCAGCGAGGCGGTGCATCGCTGGAATTCCAAGTCTCTCGCTTGCCGCTCGATGTCCCGGAATACCGCCGCCGCCGCGTTTGCGCCCACATTGCTGCAAGCGCCTTTGCAGTAATGCGCTAACCGCATACAAAGGTTGGAATCGGACTCCAGGACGGCCGATTCCAGCTTGGGAATCTGCGTCGAGGTGTCATCCACCAGGACCGCGAGGATTTCCCGCATGAGATCCTCGTCGTCCATGGTGATGTCGCGAAGCTGCTCGCGGTCCAGTACGGCTGATGAGTGGATGGACTGCATGATTTCATTCTGGACCAGACCGGGCGGAACAGGAATCGGTGAAAGCACTTAGACCGGAGAGGAAAATCACCGGGGCCGGAGGGCGCCGAATTGGAACCATGTCCGCAGGACGCGAAGGCGCGAATCCACCAGAGCGCCGGCCATGAAGCCTGGGGCCAGCGGTGAGCCGAAGCGCATATCCATGGCTTCCACCAGGGTGCTGTTCTCGGGCTCGTCCGCGGGGGTGACGCGCCACAACGGGAATTGGGAGAAGCCCAGGAATTGTTGGAAGGCTGCGGAGCGGTTGGCGGCATCCATAGCGGGGCTGGGATCGGGCTTGTGGAAGATTTGGGCGCGCGTAGGGTCGAACGGCTCCGTCATGTTCAGGCCCACGACGGCATAAGATTCGGGGGTTTCTACCAGTCCGCGCCAATACAAGGGATTCGCGGCATTGGGCAGCGCCGCAACGCGCAACGGGGCCGATTCGCCGTAAATTCTGGTCTGCAGCTCTGCTTCCGCCCGCCCGTGCAGCGTTCCGCGGGTGCAGTTATAGAGCAGCAGGAAACCGAGCGCAAAGACCGCGAAACCGCGGCCGGGGTAACGCTGGCGCACTGTGCCGGAGCCGATCTCAGACCCCACCAGACGCGCCAGAAACGGACCGGCCAAGCCCAACAGCAGCACCGCCCAGATCCACACGTCCACCACGTTGGTCCAATCGAGCCGCAGCCATTGGCCGGAAAACGGCAGCAGCAAGCGGATGCCGTAGCTATTGGTCCAATCGAGCAGCAGGTGCGAGCCCACGGCGATCAGGGCGGCGAGAAACGCGCCCAGCCATGCAACCGGCTTCCGGGTGACGCCGCGAACCAACAACACCGGCAGAATCGCCATAACCGGCATGGCGGCCAGGGAATGCGTCAGGTGGCGGTGGTAGTGAAGATAATTCAGCGAGCCGCCGGCGGCGCTAACGAAGTCGATATCCGGCGCATTGGCGGCCAGCATGAGGATCGCAGAAGCGCGCGGAGTCCAGCGGTTCAGCCCGGCACGGCTTAGAAAGAGGCCTGTCAGAGTGTGGGTGAGCGGATCCATTCGGCGGGTTTCGAGATCTTAATTGTACGCCGGCGTAAGGGACGGGCCCGCAGCCCCATGTTTCGTCTTCACCGCCTACGCCGCCATGGGCGGAATGAACGACGTGCTCACCGGCCTCCGAAAAATGCTCGCCGGCTTGCGGCGAATGAGTCCTCCGAAATACTCGTTAAGCGGGTAGAGCGCGTACGGTTTCAATTCGCAGAAGATCCGTCCAAGCTTCTGTTCGATCCGGTACACCATATGGAAGAAACTGCCGCGGTCTAGCTTTAACTGGCGGCAGCACAGGCTCCAGTCCGCGCCCAGAAGAAAATGGTACTTGAACACCGTATGCTCGACTTCGTCCAGCGTACGCCGGCTGACCAGGCAGAAGTCGGCGGCGTATTCCTGCTGCTTCCGGGAGTAGACTCGCCGGCCTTCACTTCCCCGGCAAAACTCTAAAGAGACCGAACCGATATGCTCGGCTGAAACGGTGCACTGCCGGAAACGGTTCAAACACGCACGAAAGATCGCGCGAAAAATGCAATTGCAGGGAACTTCCGTGTCTGTGCGAATCACACGGACACCGATGCCGTGACATAACGAGCACGACATCTTGGCAAGGCCGATAGCGTTGGAATGGTTCATCAGCATGATAAGAGATTGTCCTTCTTGCAGGCAGCCTCGGCTGACCCGCAATCACTGTAACCCACTCTAGCTCTTATTTGAAATGCGTCAACAATATAAGAAATAAATTATCACTATATACTAAACATACTAGTACTCACAGTTATTAACAAAATCATCCATTTCAGTACTTTACGCCGAGTTAGATTGGATTTGTTCTTACTGCTAAGTCATTTAATTCTACTCTGTATTTAGGCCTTTTCAGCACGCCCCTATTTCCTGTAGAAATATAGTTCTGCGATCTCAAATGACGTTCCACGACCTCCATGGCGCGCTGATTCGCTACCTGAACCAATGCGTCCAACGTGGGGAGATCACTGAGCGCGGGCTGGCCCGAAGAACCGGAATTTCGCAGCCACATATCCATAACACACTGAAAGGAAAACGGTTATTCTCCTGGAAAAGCGCCGATGCGATTCTAAGGGAGCTCGACCTCGATCTTCTCGATATCATCCATCGCAGCGAATTCGTGAAGTGACGGCGGCGCCGGCAGGCTATGCTGGAAGCCATGAAGCATACGGCGACTGCGGCGCACGCCGCGGATGCGCGTCTCAAGAAGCTGGCGGAAGGCATCGCGGCTCTGGCGGGAAAAGATGAATTGGTTCTGGAACACGTGCGCGAAATTACGGCCACGCGCAACGCCGCCGCGGCTGAGATATACGCCATCTGTGCGGAGTTCGTGGCTGGGCTCAACCGCCTTCTGCCGCGGGCGGAGGTTACGATCGATCCCGCGGCATCCGCCGGCGCCCACTGTCAGTACGATTCACCCTGCCTGATACAGATCAACGTGCGGGGCCGGATCTTGCAAATCGAATACGTGGCCACTGCCGAGTTAGTGTCCACCGAAGACTTCCGCATTCCCTACACCCTGGCGGGCTCGGTTCGCGCCTTCAACCAGGAGCTGCTCGACAAGGATTTGATCGAAGAGCAGCTGATTTTTTTCACTCTGGAAAAACACCGCCGCATGTGGCGTTTTTTCGATCCGCGCACCTACCGCTCGGGGCCGTTCGACCAGGAGTATCTGGTTTCGCTGATGGAACAGTTGATTTGAGCGGGCGGCTCTTCGATGGTCGCGGCGTCCAGGGGGTCCGCTCAAGGAGTCCAGCGAGTTGCCACATTGATATTGAGGTTAAGAGAATAAGATGATTTTCTCAGCGTCGTTCATATAGGGAATTATGCATAGCGAGACACGTTTGGGTCACCTGAGCGCGGGCTGCCAATATCCGGAATGCAGCCGAACCAGCCGGACCTCACGGAGTCGAGCGCGCGGATGGTCTCCGCAGCCGTCATGAGCGAGTGCTTCGTCAAAGCTATGCCCCGTGCGGCGCGCCCCGACCGGAGAAGACCCGGATCGCCGGCGCGCCCAGTTTGCTCGCCACCACGATCCGGCCTTTCACCATCTGCACGTCGTTCTTGCGCGGGGCACCGTCCCAGGCGTTTTCGATGCGGTTGCAGCCATTTGCTGGACAGTAACCGCCTGAGAAGTGCACGGCGCCGTTTCGACTGGAACTAGACTAGTTCCCGGACCGCGTGGTTTTGTGCTCTTGCGGAAACCACTCTCTTACATTACGGCCGTGGCTCTGATAGGAGCCGGGCCCAGAGGGCGCCCCGTCAGCAAGCGGTTTCACGATAGCACCGAATCTCGCGGTCGCGGTACTAGAGCCTAGTCTAGGCAAAGTAGCCCACTACCGGCTATTGGAGAGCCAGTATTGAAAACAGAAGACTTCCTTGACCAGAAAAGAGCGCCTTGAACGCCCAAATCCTCTATTTACAATCGAAATCCGTATTCCCAAGCTGGACGTCGTGGGTTCGAGCCCCATCTCCCGCTCCATTTTTCAACAACTTACAGCGGCAGCCTCATGCCTGAACACCGTTTGAACACCATTAAGAAACAGGCCAGCCATATGCTGCTGATAATAAAACAGTTACTTCGCACACCATGAACACCATTTGACGAGATCAGCGCTGGTGACATCAAATGCTCGTGCTGCCCATTAATTACTGTTCAATTCAGTGCATGACTGCCAGCGGGTGAATGCCAGCGTGCGCAAGATCTGAGACCGCACTTCCGCCGCAAGCCGAGCTTCCCAAGTAAAAAACGCCACGAAAAAAAGTAACTTCCGAGTGGCCGAAAATTACCGGCCAATGTTGTGGGTGAGGACCTCGCGGGCGGCGACCCAGAGCGGATTTTTTTCGTTCGAAACTGACTTACTTCGGCGGGTGACCTCGCTTGGAGCAATCGGGGCGGAGTCCGTGGCGCCCTTGCATTCGGAGCTCCTAAGTGCGACAAGAGAGTCATCGGAGCCTCGCCGAAGGCTATTTCCACCCCAGCAGGAAAACGGGCAGAGATTGGCCGGTTATGCCGACCACTCGGGAGCTAATCGGTAAACCCTACGGCGTCAGAACGAAGCCGCCCGCGCGGCGGACGCTACGCGTGCTTGCTGGTNNGATTCAAATTCCAATAATGGCCCGCGTCTGCCTAAAAACGCGGGCGGCTTCCTTCAAACGTCTCTATCCGAAGTGACCCGGCGGTCCACATTTCCGCCGTTCCTCAGCGCCTGTGCGCCGGGTCACTCCAGATAGAGTCCTAGCGTCAAGGGAGGATCTGAGCCTCGTTGACCAGATAACAGCATTGGGCGTCCAAGTGGCGGCTGGCCAGACCCAAAGTCACTTGCCGATAAGCCCACTTTTTGTCCTTTGGCCAGGCAGTCCAGTGGGCGCAGAAAGCCGGGACCAGTGTGAATTGGCCGGTAGTCTTCGAGATCGCGAGGTGCTAGACTCCCCTCAGGGAGGGCCATGTGGGAAAGTTACTCTCTACCCTTGCGGGTTTGCTGTCGTTGGTTGCCCTCGGTTGGGCGCAGAAGCCGTCGAACGGGGACGCCGCGGCGCTGATCGAGAAGAGCCGCCGGAGGACGCTCGCGTACTCGGCATCGCTGCCGGACTTCGTGTGCACCGAAGTAATCTGGCGATATCGGCAGGGCGCCGCTGTCGCCGCCGTCGCGGTACCCAGTGCGAAGGGCGGGCCTGTGCAGGTCGCCGAGGTGCGGACTTCGGCGGCGTCATGGATTCCGCTGGACAAGTTAACCGTCAAGCTCAGTTACTTTCACCAGCAGGAAACGCACCAGCTTGTGCTGGTGAACGGGAAACCTACCAGCCTCACATACGACAGCATGAATGCCGGAGCCATCACCTCGGGCGAATTCGGCGGCATCCTGAAAAGCATCTTCGAGCCGGCCTCGCAGGCATCTTTTCATTGGGAACGCTGGAAAAACGAGCGGGGACGCCGCGTCGCCGTTTTCAAGTTTGAAGTGGACGCGGCGCATTCGAATTACTACCTGGAGCACCGGGTGGGCAGTGATGTGCGCCGGGCGATCGTGGGCTATCACGGGACTGTGGAAATCGATAGTGAAGCCGGCGAAGTCTTGCATTTCGACCATGTGGCCGACCACATTCCTAAGGAGCTCGATTACAGCAACGAAGCTACCAGCGTGGATTATGACTTTACCGAGATCGTGGGCCGGAAATACCTGCTTCCATCGCACTCGGTAACGGAGCTGAGCGGTACGAACTTGGAGCGGAAGAACGAATCGGAGTTTCGCGAGTATGGTAAGTTCGAAGCCTCTTCGTCAGTCGATTTCGGCACGGGCAAGTAAGCTCGTGCTCCTGCTGCCGCTGCTGGCGGCGAGCCAGGACGCGCCGACTACTATCCGCACGGAGACGCGCGCCGTGCAGGTGGACCTCGCGGTGCGGGACCCGCACGGCGCCCCGGTGCGAGGGCTGACGAAAGACGACTTCACGCTGCTCGACGATGGAAAGCCTCGTGCCATCGCGTTCTTCAGTGCCGAAACGGGTGACTCGGCGCCCGGCGAAGCTCCGCCAGTGCCGGCCCCGTCAACGGCGCCGCGCGTTTTGTCGAACACCGCGCCTTCGAATGTGCCGCACGAAGCGCTGACGGTGATTCTGTTGGACGCCAGCAGCCCCACTCTCGACGCCCCTTTATCCCTCGCGGGGGGCGGTAAGCTGAATAACGGCGGAGTGGGAATCGGCTATTTGGCCCAGGCCCGCAAAGGCGCAATCGACGTGATGGCGAAGCTTCCGGAGAAAGAGCGCATTGCCATTTACCACATCAGTCCCGTCGGTTTTAAAATCGTGCAGGACTTTACCACCGATCGCGACCTTTTACGCAAAAGCATAAAGGCGTGGTCAATTCCGATCGATTGGAAACCCATGTGCGGTCCCACCGTATTGGGCCTCGCCCAGCCGATAGCACTTGGACCAGGTGCACAGGCTTCAAACGACAACCCCGAGGCCAACGCCCTCGCTGCGGGCGCCTGCGCTAAAATTACCGAAAACGCCATCCGCATGAGCGCAATGAGCGTGCTCGATTCCTTGCGCGTCATTGGGGAGAAGCTGGCTCGGCTGCCGGGACGGAAGAATCTGATCTGGGTGACGCCGGGCTTCCCGATGAGATGGCTCGTCAGCATGGACGCCCAGTCTCAAAAAGCCCTCGCGCAATTGAACGACGCTAACGTTGCGCTGAACGCGATCGATGTGCGCGGCGTGGGCCCGGGCTTAAACGATCCGCAAGTAAACGTGATGAAGTCGATGACTGAGGCGACAGGCGGAAAGACATATCTTCAGAACGACATCGCCGGGGCAATCCTGAAAGCGGACGAAGCGGTGCGCACCAATTACACATTGGGATTCTATCTCGCCGACACCGAACGCGATGGTAACTTCCATAAGCTCGAAGTGCGGACCAGCCGCGCCGGATTGAGCCTCAGCTTCCGGAAGGGATATGTAGCAGAGAAAGTGTCGGGCAGTGCGCCTACGAAGGAATCGCCCGAGACCGAGCTGCTGAATCCCGCCGCCGCCACGGATATCGGCATCACGGGCACCGTGGATGTCACACCCGGCATGCCGAACCCCACTCTGCACATGAAGCTCTCCCTCGATCCGCGCGGCCTCACTCTGCGGCCGCAAGACAACGGGTCGTCATTCAAAGTCACGCGCATGTTCGCGGAATTGGATGCGCGCGGGGCGATCCTGGTGGAGGGGCGGGATTCGAAAGAGTTCGTGGTTCCTCCGCAGTCGGCCCGGACGATTTACATCGAGGGGATTCATTGGGAGCAGACGCTGCCCCTGGTTCCCGGCGGCGTAAAGGTGCGGGTGATCGTGCGCGATGAAGCCACGGGGAAGGCCGGCACGCTCACGCTGCCGGTCGGCGATCCTCGTTGACGTACTGTAGTGCGGGCCGCGCTGTTGCTTCCGACCATGAATTAACGCCAGCGCGCGTCCCGTTTACGAATCCACATTGAGCTAGAGTCGCCGTCGGTGGGAAGTCGCCGGTTCCGGTCGATACACGGCGTTATCGGTAACTTGACCTCCTCACTTGGCCGCGTAGATCGCCATGTCGGACCTTGGCCCGGCCGGTAGTCCCGAACCCGGCGTTCTGAGCAGTAGATCCTGCCTGGTCGCGCGGTGTTTACCGACCCTGGCGGCGTGCGAAGCGATTAGCGCCTGGATTACGGCGCATCCTGACAGAACTTTGGATTTTGGGAACTCGGTGCCGGGGCTCCGGCTTCGGGACTATCGTGGTCTAAGGTCCGCACGGATGGAATAGCGGACCGTTTTTCATGCGCACACGTCGGTGAATCGGTGAACACCATTTGAACACCATTAAGCGTTCTCCCGATGCTCGGAATGAAAACTGGGTGATCTCAATCGCCAGAAAGAGTCCAACAAAAACGCTATGTTCTTTATTGTCAATTGACAGTCGTTTTCCCAAGCTGGACGTCGTGGGTTCGAGCCCATCTCCCGCTCCAGAATCAATAAACTTAGCAACACCGAAAAACGTGCATTCCATTAAGACGCCCTTGCCCGCATCACCTGGAAATCCACCCGCTCCAGGCTGTGTGGTTTGAGCTTCGGCCGGATGTGATCGTACAGTAGCGTGTCCCGCCAGACCGGCTTGCCCCTTTCGCCGGCAAACACAAATGCCTCCGGTTCCGGGCCTACGGCTGCCGCCATCCATTCCCGCAATAGCTCAGCCGTCTTCGGCGGGATGGCCACCTCCCCGCCTTGACCGGTCTGTTTTGGGGTCGTCGATGATGTTGCGGTTTGACCCGCCGCTCGACGCTCACCGCTGAGCCATCGGCGGCCACATGGCGCCGCTGCAAGGCTAAGCATCTCGCCCGCCCGGAACCCGGAGAGTATCGCCATGTGCAGCAGAACCTGCTCCCGAAGATCGACGGCGGCCAGCACGGTTTTGACTTGTCCGACCGATATGTCGTCTATCGCAAACGTCACAGTGCGCTCAAAGCCGTGCGACCCCGTGACGAGAACGCGCAACCCGCCTTTGAAGGTCAGCGGCGATCCAGGCTTTATGCGGGCTCTTGGTGCGCTTGCCGCCCGCGACGACGGCCGCTTCGATGCGCTCGCGACGGTGGCCGCGGAGCCCTTTGATTGTCGAAGACCGTGACGGGCATACGGCTGAGGATAACCTGCGGATTGCCGGCCAGAGGTCGCTGTGCGCGGGCTCACTGCCCGGCCCGGCGGCAAAGACTTGATGTAAAATACTTTCCGTCACATCCCCAAACCCACGAATTCGGAAGGAAGTGAAGAATGAGCAACACAACATGGAGCACGACATTGAAGGTGAACGGCAAAACGCACACGCTCGACGTCGACCCCTCGACTCCGCTGCTCTACATCCTCCGCAACGATCTCGGCTTGCAAGGCCCCCATTTTGGATGCGGCCTTGGCCAGTGTGGCGCCTGTACAGTGATCGTAAACGGCGTGGCGATCCGGTCGTGCATCACGCCCGCTTCCTCCGTGAAAGGCGAAATTACCACCCTCGAAGGACTCGCCACACAGGGAAGGCTGCACCCGCTCCAGCAGGCCTGGATAGATGAGCAGGTCCCGCAGTGCGGCTTCTGTCAGAACGGACAAATCATGACTGCGAAAGCCCTTCTCGACAAGAATCCGCATCCAACGGATGCCCAGATCCGCGAGGGCATGAACCGAACCCTCTGCCGCTGCATGACGTATTACCGGATTCAGGCAGCCATCAGGCGCGCCGCGAAAACCATGGCGGATGCCCGTCCGGCTTCGAAGACGGAGGTGGTCGCGTGACACCCTTCACCAACATTCCGAAACGGGTCGAAGAAGCGCTGGAAAAATGCGGCGTGCCGCGCCGGAACTTCCTCAAGAGCGCAGGCATGATCGTCGTGAGCTTCGGCGCCGCCGCCGTCGGCCCCCTCGTCACAGCGGCGAAAGCCCAAACCGGTGCGTCGCCTGAGCCCGCTGGTCCGTATCCCGACCCGGACTTCCGGCAACTCGATTCGTGGATCGTCATCCACGAAAACAACACGGCAACCTTCTATGTAGGCAAAACGGACCTCGGCCAGGGTACCGGCACATCCTTCCGCCAGTTGATGGCCGATGAACTCGACATCGCTTTCGACAAGACCGCCTGCATCATGGGCAGCACGGACAATACCGTCGATCAGGGCGGCTCCGGCGGCTCGACTGCCATGGAGCGCGACGCCTGGCCCATGCGACGCGCCGCCGCCGAAGCTCGCCGCGTGCTGCTGGAAATGGCGTCCGTAAGACTCGGCGTACCCGTCGATCGGCTAAGCGTCGCCGATTGCGTCGTCACCGTCAAAGGCGATTCATCCAAACGAGTCGCCTACGGGCAACTGATCGGAGGAAAGCGATTCAACGTCACCTTGACCGGCGACAATGTCAACGCCGCCACCGGCATAGCCAAAGTGAAACCGGTGCAGGAACTCAAAATCGTCGGTCAGTCTCCGCAGCGCTACGACATTCCCGCCAAAGTGGACGGCTCGCTGAAATGGGCCGTCGACGTCAGGCTGCCCGGCATGGTGCACGCGCGCAACATCAAACCGCCTTACGCAGGCGCTAAGCTCATCGGCATCGATGAATCGTCCGTGCAAGGCCTGCCGGGAATCGTCAAAGTGGTGAGCAAGGGCAACTACGTCGCGGTAGTCTGCGAACGCGAAGAGCAGGCGATCGACGCTTCCCGGCAGCTCAAAACAAACTGGCAGAAACCGGCCACCGCGCCCTTCCCCTCCTCTGAGGACTTATTCAATTACATTCGCGGCGCCACACCCACGTCGGCTTCCGGCCCGATCGTCGTCGGAAACCCCGATGCGGCCTTCGCGGGCGCGGCGACCCTAATCGAAGCCGAGTATGAGATCCCGTTTCAGGGACACACTGCCATCGGACCGGCGCATGCAACCGCCGACCCGTCGAACGGCCAGATGACGGTTTATTCCAATGACATGAAGTCCTATGGCATGCGAACGGGAATAGCCGCTTTTCTCGGGATGCCTCGGGACAAGGTTCGTGTCGTCTGGATGGACGGCCCGCAGGGATATGGCCGCACGGCCGCGGACGATGCGGGATGCGAAGCAGCCTGGCTGGCCAAGGAAATCGGCCGCCCCGTTCGTGTCCAGTGGATGAGGAACGAGGAGACGGCCTGGGACACGAAGGCCCCGGCTTTCGCGGTCAAAATGCGCGGCGGCCTGGATGCCGAAGGGCGTCTGGTGGCCTACGATTACAAAGCCCGCGCCGCTGACTGCAATCACCTCGGTTATAACGAGCCCGATACTGTATTGATCGCTCAGCTCATGGGGGCGCGGCGCGCCAATCCCGCCCGAGGCAGCGCGGCCACGCCCTCGGAAATGTATGCTATTCCCAACCGCCGCATGGCCACCGAAGTGGTAAGGCTGCCTCTGATCTGGGAGACGCCGCTCCGCACGGGAAATCTGCGCGATCCCAACGGTCCGCAGTCCACCTTCGCTTCCGAATCGTTCATCGACGAGCTAGCGGCGGCGGCGAAATCCGACGCGTTCGAATTCAGGCTGAAGCTTCTGACAGCGGACACAACCGACGACAACGCATTCCGGCGCGCCCGTTCCATTGCGGTCCTGAAAGCGGCCGCGAAAGCGTATGGCTGGCAGAGCCGCCCGGCGCCGAAATCGCGCACCGCCGGAAATATCCTGACCGGTCGCGGCATCGCCTACGGATTCCGCGGACAGACCATCGCCGCGGAAATCGCCGAGGTCGAAGTGAATCGCCAGACCGGTCATGTCTGGGCAAAACGGCTGGTGTGCGCCCACGACTGCGGACTGGTCGTCAATCCCCAGAGTCTGCGTCATACGATCGAGGGCGCAATGCTGCACGCGCTGAGCCGCGCGATTCACGAGGAAGTGCAGTTCGACACGGAGAAGGTGACCAGCGTGGACTGGATCTCTCATCCAACGCTCACGCACGCCGACACGCCCGCCAGCATCGAAGTGGTGCTGGTAAATGGAGACCCCAATCCGAACCGGCCGGATCTCCCTCCTTATGGAGCCGGGGAGGCGGCATGCAAACCGATGCTCGCGGCGATCGCGAATGCAATCCACGATGCGACCGGGGTTCGCCTGAGGCGAGTTCCGTTTCGGGACGCGCGCGTGCTTGCCGCGCTGAATGCCGCTCGGGTGTAAACCCGCGGGCGTAACCGCAGATGGGTTGCTTGGAGTTGCCGGACATCGCCGTGGATTCCGGCGTTAGCATCAAAGTCCACGTGCCGGTCGACGTCAGCGAGGCGGAGCTGCTCGCATGGCGATAAGTTCGCATTTATAGCCTCCACTACCAGCTTTACTTTCTTCGTATACGCCGGATCGGACTTGGCGATCGCCCGGATCAGCTGCGCCATCAGGACGTCGAAGATCTTGTTGGTTTCGCTAAGCTGTCGTCGGAGTCGTTGTACTTGCTAGACTGACCAGGTATCTCTGCGCGCTGGCTCTGCTTTTCCGCCTCCCGAGCCCCCAAATCAGACTTCTTCACCTCACGGCGGGCGTTGAATTCAGTTCGTGGATCGTGTCCGTAAAGTAGAATTGGCCGATCATTCTCCGGTCCAATGGAATTAAAGTCCGGCGCCAATCTCGCACCCCGCTATTGTTAGCGTAAGGGGCATGAATACGGCCCAAAGTAGCGAGTTTCCCAGCTCCGGCCGCATAGCGCCTGGCTTACGGCGCATCCGGAAGTTGGCCGTTTTGGCAGATCCGGCCAGAACCAGCTTCCAAGTAGTGGAAGGATGCCCGATTGTCACAGCTCACCACGTGTAATGCGCGTTGTACGTCACCGTCTTCTCCTGATCGGGATTCAGCGTCACGCGGAACTCCACCGTCTGCGCGTCGGTCTTGGCAAAGGCATCCGAGTGGCTCGAAATATCCCAAGTGAGCCCGCGATAGAGATGCTCCACCACCCGCACCTCAACCGCTTCTTTCTTATGGTTGCGCACCTTGATTTCGAAACCTTCGTCGATGCTTCTGCGCCCCATGTCGTTCAGGAAAACCGTGCGCTTGCGTTCACCGGTCAGGTCGAAAGCCGAGCCCGTGAACACGCGGATGCGCTCGTCCTTCGGCGTATGGTCGATGGTGTCTTCGCCGGTGAACTCCAGCCGGCCGTCGGTATCGCGGCGGTAGAACCGGATCTTGCCTTTGGGCAACGGCATACCCAGATGATTGGCGTCCGAGTTCTGAAATTCGCGCATCACCCAGACCTTGGGATTCGACTGCGTGCCGTAGCTGGAATCGTTGCGAATGGCGTCGTAGTTCCAGCCGCGATAGCGGTTCGTGTCGATCTGCGCGCCGTCGTAGATGTAAATCACGGCCGATTTGACGCCATCGGCGCGCACGAACTCCACCTGCTTTGTCTCTTTGTCGTGCAGCGTCACCGGCCGTTGCAGCGTGTAGAGATGGTATTCGTCGAAGGTCTTTTCCTGCACGGGAGGGGCGCCATTCATGCTTACAGCCCCCATACTGGCCATGAATTCCATACCTCCGCCACCGCCGGCGCCGCGCGGTCGAATCTTGTTCACGTCGCCCGCCATCAGCTTGACCAGCGCCTGAGTGAAAGTCTTGCCGCTGTGATTGTCCATGGTCACCCAGCCAATCACCCCGAGCACGTCCGAATCGCCCTGCACAATGTTGTAATCGGCGTTCCAGTTGAAGCCGCCGGTGACGTAAGCCAACTCGGCATCCAGGCGCCCGGCGCGGTCGGTCTCCACCGTCCAGTCGATTACCGGCTTCAGCAGCGCATCGCCAAGCGCCGGAAACAACGGCGTACCGGGAAGATTGAACTGTAGCTTGCCGTCCACTTCGATCACCGGTTGAGTAGCCGCCACCGGGGCCGATGCGTTGTTATAAACCCGCTGCTGCGGGTCGCCGGCGCGGACGATCTTGCCGGTCACCAGTTCCACACGGTCGCCGCTGCGGATCTGAAACTGGATCATCTGCCCCTCGTACCGCCGCAGTAACGCATCGAGCGAGATTGGGTCGGCGCGATAGTTCTGCTCCAGAACGCGCAGCATGCGTTGGCCTGCAGGGTCGCGAAGCATTACCGATTCGGGCTCAAGCATCGCGGTGGCGCCTTCGAATTGGATGGTGTTTACGCCCTGTTTGAGATCGAGCGGGATAGTTTCGCGCACCACCGCGAATTGCTGATTGTAGATGGTGAGGGCCGGGTCGGCGGAAAAGGCCGGAACGGCAAAAAGACACGAAGCCAGTAGGACGCGCAGGCGCATTGGGTAGCTCCCTCAACGGGTAAGACGCCGCGCCCGCTCAAATTGTTTAATTTGCCGGTGCGCGAACATGTGGCGCACGCACTCATCCCGGGCGCCACACACGATAGTGTGAACGCTTGTGTCCGACGCAGTTGAGTCGGCCGCAAAAGTCCCCGCGGCAGCTTTGCAACCCGAAGACATACCGCAGCGGAGTCGATTTGCTTTCCCATCTGACGTACTCTAAGAGTAGGAGCCGAAGCAATGGAGGTGCATTTCACGCCCGAACTTGAAGCGAAGTTGACGCGTTCCGCCGCTCAGCAGGGCCGCAATCCCGACGAGGTGGTGCAGGACGTTCTTAGGCGCTATTTCGAGGAAGAAGCCCGACTGAGCGATGCCGTGAAGCGTGGCCAGGAAGCTCTGGAGCGGAGTGAATATCTCACCTATGAACAAGTCGGCCAACGCATCGAGAAGGAGGCCTCAGGCACGCCGTCAAACGCATTCCCCAGCCAGAAAGCCGCCGGCGGTAAAACATGCGAGCCGGGCTTGGGCTCGTTTGGCAGTCCGGAAGACTCCGCTTTACTGGACGATGTCGTTTCCCTCGCTTACGAGGAAAGACGCCGGCCAACCAAGCCGCTGCCGGCGCTCTAAATGATCGCCAGGTCCATCCTCGATACCGACATACTTTCCGAATATCTCAAGGGGCACGATTCAATTGTGGCTGGCCGCGCGGTTCGATACGCACGGGAACACGGAGTCTTCACCTTCACCACCGTAACGGTCTATGAGATTGTCTACGGTCTTGAGTTAAAGGGCGCCGCCAGCCAACTGAGAAAAATGTTGGCCTGGCTTAACCGGAACGAACCAATTACACCGGTTGCCGACGACTATATCGCCGCTGCCACCATCAGGGCCACAGCAAGGAAGCAGGGATCTATTCTTGAACTTCCCGATTGCCTGATTGCCGCTGTGGCGGTTCGGCTTGGCAGGCCCCTGGTCACGGGCAACACCGGCGACTTCCAAGCCATCCAAAGAGACCGGGGCCAACCTGACGATTGAGAATTGGCGCGAAGTGGAGAGCATGTAGTCCTTCGCCTCTCGAACCCGATCTCGAGTTGTTCACGGGGGTGAGTTTTGGAACTTTAGTGGCCCGGATCGCGTGCTGGCAAGGTGCGGTCGCCAGCGAGTGCTTCGATCTTCTCATCCAGGGTCGTAGCTCTATGATTTTCAGCTCGCGCTGGGCGGTGGCAGTCGCTAATTCGGCGGCCAACCATTCTTTCCCCCAACTTTGCCGTATCCCGCGACCTCAGTCCACAGAAGACCCAGGTTTATTTTCTCATCCCGTCTCAATCGCGCCCTTGACTAGCGCGCGCCTTAGTGGTACAACTTGTCACATGACAAAACGTGCTGCACCGGGCGTTCATGTGCGATCGCCGCTCACCGAATTGGAGAACGACGTGATGCAGGCCGTCTGGGACGCGGGGCCGTGTACCGTCGAGGCTGTCCATCGGACTGTATCCCGCGGTCGCAGCATTAAGGAAACGTCCATTCGCACCCTGCTGCGGCGGCTCGAGCAGAAAGGCTGCTTGAGCCATGAAGAGGATGGGCGGGCGTACGTTTACCGCGCGGTGGAGCCTGCGCGCAGTCTGGCGGCGCGCGCGGTGCGGCAAATTATCGACCGCTTCTGTCGAGGATCGGTGGAAGAGTTGGTTAGTGGCATGGTGGATGCCAAAGTATTGAGCAAGGGCGAAATGGACCGGCTGGAGGAATTCGTCCGGATCCGCAAACCCGGTCCGCAAACAAGGAGGTAAGCGATGCAAAATCTGATTCTGGAATGCGCCGTTAGAGCGTCCCTGATTGCCATCTGCACGGGCGCGGTTCTATTCATCCTGGGGGTCAAGGCCGCGCGAGTGCGCCATGCCGTTTGGGCGGGCGTAGTCGTATTGATGCTGGCCTTGCCTGTTTGGACGGCCTGGGGGCCAAGGGCGGTGGTGCGGGTGCTGAAACCCGCCGCGGCGCCGGCTATCGACCGGTCCACAGTATCGATAGACGCCGGTTCCGGGCACGCGCTGCCTCAGGCATTCCGCGTGGCAATGCCCAAGCCACCGGTCCGGAGCCTGGCGTGGACCTGGCGGAGCAGCTTGGCCGGCGTATACCTGCTGGGACTCTGTGCTCTGCTGGCGCGTCTGGCGACGGGCACGGTGCGCGCACACATGCTGGTCCGGCGGGCCGCGAATTGCGAAGGTAGACTGACCAGCGATTCGTGCGCTGCGCCAGTCACCGTCGGTTGGCTGAACCCTACGGTGATTTTGCCGGAATGTTGGCGGCGATGGCCGCAGGCGCAACTGAACGCCGTCTTGACGCATGAGGACGAGCACGCGCGACGGCGCGATCCGCTGGTGCAGTGGCTGGCGCTGCTGAATCGCGCGGTCTTCTGGTTCCATCCGCTCGCCTGGTGGCTTGAGCGGCGCCTTTCCGCGCTCGCCGAAGAGGCTTGCGATGCGGCCGTGCTGGCGCGTGGTCACGATCCGTTCGAGTATTCCGAATACCTGCTGCAAATTGCGCGGGCGGTGCAGCAAACCCGTGCGCGGGTGAACGTTATGGGGATGGCGATGCCGGGAGCCTTTCTGCCACAGCGAATCCGGCGGATTCTGGAAGGGCGTCCGGCGCAGCGGATTTCGCGTGCACGCATGATATCCGTGGCTGCGGCTTGCGCGGTAGTGGCGACAGTCTTCACGGCGGGCGCGATGGGCTACACGCCAGCCCAAACATATGGGCAGGCCGTCACGAGCCCCAAACCACAGGTAATCCCAGCGACGGTTGGAGGCCTGAGCACAATCAAGCCCGCTCCGCCTGCCCCGTCGCACAAGAGGCCGAGGGTGTTGCTCGTTCAACTGCAGAATGCCGAGAACGCTCAGAACGCCGAGACAAGTTCCGCGATGCCCAATCCAAGTACGGCCAGTTCCACTCCGCAAGACGGCGGATCGATTTCGGGAACGGTGGAAGACCCCAGCGGCGCGCGTGTGCCGGGCTGTAACATCGTCTTGCACGATCGAAGCGGCGCCAGCGTAGAGACCGCGCGCAGCAAGGCCGATGGCTCCTACCAGTTCGCATCGATACCGCCCGGCCATTACAACCTGGAGTACACAGCGCCGGGGTTTGCGCGTCGGAGGATGGAGGCAGAGATCGAGGCGGGCAAGCCGGTGCGCATCGACGCCAAACTCGAACTCGGCCAGATCAGCGAGACCATTACCGTTACCCGCCCGAAGCCGGCGGCGGCCCCAGCGCCATCCACGGTGCAGCCCGTTTCCCAGCCAGGTCCCATCAGCGTGGGCGGCAGAGTGGAGAACGCACGTCTGTTGCGAAATCCCCAGCCGGTCTACCCGGCCGAACTGCAACAACAGGGCGTCGAAGGCACGGTGCATATCGCGGCGGTGATCTCGCGCGATGGCGTGCCACTGACCCTCCGCGTACTCAATACCGACGAGGTGGACTCTCGCTTTGCTCAGGCTGCGTTGGACGCCGTGAGTCAATGGCGCTATCAGCCGGCGAAGTTGAATGAGCATCCTGTACCCGCCTTGACGACCATCACGGTGTATTTCCAACTGGGAAAGTGAGCTGGTTTAGCCCTGCGCCAGCTCCGCATCTCTCACCCGCTGCCCACCCGTTGCCCGGTGAGCGGTTGACTCTCCCGATCGCGATTCGTTACGCTAACTATCGATTCCACAATGTGATTGGGAGGGCTCTCGATGGCTCAAATCGACGTTCCATTGGTGCGCGCGGGCTTTGGCCAGACCTCGCGCGCCGGCAATTGGTGGGTGACGCCGCTGGCCGTCTTTCTTGGCTTTTCCACCTTCATCGTTTACTCCACCTGGGCCGCGCTGCAGGGCAATCATTACGAATTCGGCCCCTACCTTTCGCCCTTCTACTCGCCGCTTATTTTCGGCGATTCGCCGCATGCTTTGCTTAGCGCCCGGCCCTCTTGGATACCGGTCTGGGTGAGCGCCGCCATGCTCATTCTCTGGGCGCCCGGCGGATTCCGCTTTACCTGCTACTACTACCGCGGCGCATACTACAAGGCCTTCTGGGCCGATCCGCCATCGTGTACCGTGGGCGAGCCGCGCAAGAAATATCTGGGCGAGCGATCCTTCCCGCTGATCGTGCAGAACATCCATCGCTATTTTCTCTACCTGGCTGTGCTTTTCATCGTGCTTCTGGCGCATGACGTGTGGAAGGCGCTCTGGTTTAGCGGCCAGTTCGGCATCGGCGTGGGCACGCTGGTGCTCGCGGCCAACGTCACGCTGCTAAGCTGCTATACGTTCGGTTGCCATTCCATGCGCCACTTGATCGGCGGCGTTCGCGACCGGCTCACGGGGACTCCGGTGCGCAAGCGCGCCTACGATTGCGTCAGTTGCCTCAATCGCCGCCACATGCTGTTCGCGTGGTGCAGTCTGTTTTCAGTCGGGTTCTCCGACTTGTACATCCGCATGTGCTCGATGGGCGTGTGGTCCGATTGGAGAATCTTCTAGTGGCCGAATACCAGACCCATGAACACGACGTATTGATTATCGGAGCGGGCGGCGCGGGGCTCAGGGCCGCCGTGGAGGCATCCGCCGGCGGCGCCAAAACCGCCGTCATCACCAAATCGCTGCTGGGCAAGGCCCACACCGTCATGGCCGAGGGCGGCGTGGCGGCCGCGCTATCCAATGTGGATGAGCGCGACAACTGGATGGTTCATTTCTCCGATACCATGCGCGGCGGCCAGTATCTCAACAACTGGCGCATGGCCGAGCTGCATGCCAAGGAAGCGCCCGACCGCGTCCGCGAGCTGGAAGCCTGGGGCGCGCTCTTCGACCGCACCGCCGATGGGCGCATCCTGCAGCGCAATTTCGGCGGCCACCGCTATCCGCGCCTGGCGCACGTGGGCGACCGCACCGGCCTCGAAATGATCCGCACCTTGCAGGATCACGGCATCCATCTCGGGCTGGACGTTTTCATGGAGCACACCGTGCTCACGCTCCTCAAGGACGATGGCCGCATCGCCGGCGCCTTCGGGTATGACCGCGAGCGCGGCCGCTTCCACCTGTTCCGCGCCAAGGCAGTAGTGCTTGCCACCGGCGGCATCGGGCGCGCGTACAAGATCACCAGCAACAGTTGGGAATACACCGCCGACGGACAAGCGCTCGCATATCACGCCGGCGCCGCGCTGATGGATATGGAATTCGTGCAGTTTCATCCCACTGGCATGATCTGGCCGCCCAGCGTGCGCGGCATTCTGGTCACCGAGGGCGTACGCGGCGAAGGCGGCGTGCTGCGCAACAAGGACGGCAAGCGCTTCATGTTCGACGACATTCCGCCGCTTTACAAGAATCAGACGGCCGACAACGAAGAAGAAGGATGGCTCTACACGCAGGGCGATAGAAACTCGCGCCGTCCGCCGGAATTGCTGACGCGCGATCACGTGGCGCGCTGCATCCGCCGCGAAGTGAAGGAAGGGCGCGGCAGCCCCCACGGCGGAGTGTTTCTCGATATCGCGTGGATCAAGGAGAAGATCCCCAACGCCGCCGAGCACATCAAGAAGAAGCTGCCCAGCATGTACCACCAGTTCAAGCAGCTTGCGGATATCGACATCACCCAGGTTCCGATGGAAGTCGGCCCGACGACTCACTACATGATGGGCGGCATCCATGTGGATGGCGATACGCAGATGTCGAGCGTCCCCGGCCTGTTCGCCGCCGGAGAATGCGCCGCCGGGCTGCACGGCGCCAACCGGTTGGGCGGCAACTCGCTGTCCGATCTGCTGGTGTTCGGCAAACGCGCGGGCGAGCATGCCGCGCTGTTTGCGAAAGCCAATGCGCTGGGCTCGGTAAACCGGGAAGAAGTCGCCGCGGCCGAGAGTCGCGCGCTCGAGCCGTTTGCGCGCGAGGGCCCCGAAAATCCCTACGCCGTGCAATACACGTTGCAGGATACGATGCAGGAGCTAGTCGGCATCGTCCGGCAAGAGGGCGAAATGCTGCAAGCTCTGCAGCAGATTGAGCAGCTCAAGCAGCGCGCCGAACGCGCGGTTGTCGCCGGGCATCGCGAATACAACAACGGCTGGCATACCTCCATCGATCTGCACAACCTGCTGACCGTTTCGGAGATCGTTACGCGCTCCGCCCTGGAGCGCAAGGAAAGCCGCGGCGGCCACTTCCGCGACGATTATCCGGCCAAGGACGAAAATTACGCCACCTTCAATATCGTGGCGCGCAAGAGCGCGTCGGGCGGCGTTGCAATCACGCGCGAGCCTCTGCGTCCCATGCCCGAAGAGCTGAAGCGCATCATTGAGGAGAATAAATAATATGGCGGAGAATAAATAATGGCCGTGGCGACGTTTCGCATCTGGCGCGGGGAGCAAGGCCAGGGGGAGTTCCGCGACTACTCCACCGAGGCCGATACCGGCATGGTGGTGCTCGACGCCGTGCACCGCATTCAGGCCGAGCAAGCCGGCGACATGGCGGTCCGCTGGAACTGCAAAGCGGGCAAGTGCGGTTCGTGCTCCGCCGAGATCAACGGCATGCCCAAACTGATGTGCATGACGCGGTTGAACACCCTGCCGCTCGATAAGCCCGTGACCATCGAGCCGATGAAAGCCTTTCCGCACATTCGCGACCTGGTGACGGATGTGAGCTGGAACTTCCGCGTCAAAAAGGGCATCGCGAAATTCCAGCCGCGGAAGCCCGACGCCGCCGATGGCACCTGGCGCATGGCGCAGGAGGATTCCGACCGCGTCCAGGAGTTCCGCAAATGCATCGAATGCTTTCTCTGCCAGGACGTTTGCCACGTACTGCGCGACCACCACATGCACGAGGAGTTCATCGGCCCGCGCTATCTGGTCTACACGGCGGCGCTCGAAATGCACCCGCTCGATATCGCCGACCGCGTCCCGGCATTGCGCCAGCAGCACGGCATTGGCCTGTGCAACATCACCAAGTGCTGCACCAAGGTTTGCCCCGAGAGCATCACCATCACCGACAACGCGATTATTCCTCTCAAGGAGCGCGTGGTGGACCGGTTCTTCGACCCGTTATCGAAACTCTTCCGCATGTTCGGATGAAACTCAGACAAGGACCAGGTCGTGGCGCACGCACTCATGCGTGCAGCGTTCACACTCGTGTGAACGCGCTTTTTTGCCGTTAGAATAGGTAACGCATGAAGCAATTTGGCCGATTCTTGCTCGGGTCATTGATACTGGCCGTGCTGGCAGTTTCTACGCGGTGGACTATACTGCCTTTGACGCCGGGCACGTCGGATTTTTTGGTTGTGAGCTTGGCGCTCGGCGCACTCTGGACCTTGCTCGCGATCATCGCGTTGCTGAGGCTTGGGAAGCGCGGCCTTTGGATGTTGGCCGGAGCGCCACTGGTGTTTTGGTGGCCGATGGCATTGATCTTGTTCATCTTGGGTGGGGCATGTCAGACCGGCTCCGACTGCACATAGAGGCGAAGCTTAATTCCGGTAAGATCGAATCTGTAGACTGAGGTCGTTCCCATGCAGTTCGAATTGAAGCGCATCTCGCCGGAAAGCATCGCCGAGGCGCTCTTAAAAGTGGAGCGTTACCGGCTGTTGAATGAGCCCAATCTGGCCGAGAGCATCTGCCTGGATATTCTGTCGATAGCGCCGGACAACGAGCAGGCCCTGATTGCGCTGCTGCTGGCCCGCACCGACCAGTTCGGCGCGGGCTCAACTCCGGCCAACGCGCGGGAGCTGCTGGGACGCATGGCGAGCCATTACGACCGCGCCTACTACGGCGGCATCGTGTGGGAACGCGAGGCCCACGCGCACCTGCGGCAGGGCCGTCCGAGCAGCGCATCGGCGGCGTATCACGCGTTGCGCAAGGCGATGGGGCTATACGAAGAGGCGGAGGCCATCCGGCCATCCGGCAACGACGATGCCATTCTGCGGTGGAACACCTGCGCGCGCATCATTATGAAGAACTCCGCCGTCCGTCCGCTGCCGTTCGAAGAAATGGCGCCGATCATGAACGAGTAAAGTCCGCCGCGCGCCTCACCATAAAAGGGTGGGGCATGCTTTAGCTTGCCGGCGCCGTCGAGCCGCGAAGCGGCACGGGTGAGCTTCGCTCGACCCGTCGGCAAGCTAAAGCATACCCCACCCCTGAGTACGCTACGATACGCAGTATGGCGGAGCGATTCCGATGAGCAAAGGGCGTGAGATTTCGTGCTATGACTACGTCAATCATCCCTATGAGCAAGTCCGCGATGCGCTGAGCAAAGATGCGCTTGCGGTGTTCCAGTCGGCCACCAAGGCCGCTGCTTCCCGGGCGCGGTCAATCGCGTCCGAGTTGCGCGTCGACATAGGCGGAATAGGCGTCGAAGCCGACATCGTCATCTCCATCAAGAAGATCGAGGAGCAGGCATCGGAAGCCATGGCGGGACCGGTAACCCGGCTGCAGCTCGAATGGCAGGCGGCGAAAATGCCGGGCTTGTTCCCCCTTATGAAGGCGGAACTCTCGGTTTATCCATTGACTCGCACCGAAACGCAGTTGGATTTCTCGGGCATCTACGAGCCGCCGCTGGGCACAGTGGGAAAAGCCGTGAACGCGATCGTCGGCCACCGCATCGCCGAGGTCTCGGTTCACCGCTTCGTCAGCGATGTAGCCGGATACTTGCGCCAAACCCTTGCGTAGACCGGAACCAACCGTAGTTCACGCACTGATCCTGTTTCACACGCCGATTCGTGGCGCACGCACTCCTGCGGCGCACTCCTGCGTGCCGCGTTCACGCTCCTGTGAACGCGCTTCGACTCGAGCCAAGACCGTCTTTTCCCGGCCCCTCTAAAGCTATCCCCCCAGAATCGGAGGCGTTAAGTGAACGGTATTGCAATTAGGCCGCATATCTCACAACCTCCGAAGCGAACGTGTCCGCGGGGATGCGGACACGGCGCGCAAGAGTACGCTCGCCACAATTGCGCCGGGGATGAGACATGCGGGCTGGTTATCGAGTCTCGCCGATAAGATCCATCGCCGTTAGAAGACGTCGGGTTCGACAGCCGGTGTACGGCCCGTTTTGATCTTGCGCGTGGGCGGTTGGCGCCGCAGTCCCACGGTAGACGCGCTGCGAGAGTCGAACCAAATGGGCCTCACGCGACCCGGCCGGCGTCAAGCCGATCCTCTTGTCGAGCACATCCCTGCTCGCCAACGGACGCGGAGGATAACACGGAAAGGGGCGCAGGCTGCGGGCAACCTTGCCTGCAAGCCGGCGCGCCAGGATTGGCGCCAGGATTGGCCGCCCCCCAAAAGATCCGACTTACGCTTCCATCAGCTCTACAATCTGCCGTGTGACGGCTTCCGTATTCTGCTCGATGGCGAGCTGCGAAAAAATTTCTTCCAGCGTCGGCAGCGACATCATGGCGCGAAGCTGCTCAATGGAGTCGTTGGCCACCACGCGGCCCTTATGCAGAATCACGATGTGCGACGACACTCGCTCCACCGTGTCCAATTCGTGCGAGCTGAAGAGCACCGTCTTGCCGCGCGCCGCCAGCTCCCGAATCAGGTTGCGCAGTACCAGCGCGGAATTGACGTCGAGTCCGGAAAACGGCTCGTCGAGCAGCACCAGATCGGGATTGTGCAACAGCGCCGCCGCCAGCAGAATCTTTTGCCGCATGCCCTTCGAGTAGGACGAGATCGGCACGTACCGGTCGGGATACAGCGAAAGCAGCCGCAGAAAGCCCTCCACCTTCTCCACAATCTGTTTACCGGGCAGCCCGCGCAGCTCGCCCACCATGACCAGGTATTCGGCGCCGGTGAGATGGGAATAAAGATGCGGCTCTTCGGGCACGTAGCCCAAGCGCTGCTTGAAGCGGATGCGGTCGCGGCCGATGGGCTCGCCATCGAACAGAATCTGCCCCGAGCTTGGCTCGATCAACCCGGTGATCATCTTGAGCGTGGTGGATTTTCCCGACCCGTTCGGGCCCAGATAGCCGGTGACTTCTCCCGCGCGCGCGGTGAAGGTGACGTCTCTTACCGCCGGGATGCCGGAATAGAGTTTGGTGACGTTGCGCAGCTCGAGCATGGAATACCGTTCTCTTGACCTAGGGCGACGCAGCCAAGCACGGCTGTGCCGCATCGCTCCTCGGCCGGCTCCAAGATCCTCGGCAGTGGAGGGCGGAGCATCAGACAGGCGAATACCAGCCACATGTGAAGGATGGCGCCGACGAAACCCGCGGCGATCTTCCATGTGCCATAGCGGACGATCCACTGGCGCAGCAGCGATACCACGGCATCGGCGAATAGCGCTGCAACGCCGACGGCCGAGGCATCGCGGAAAATCTGGTCGAAGATCCACTGCATCTCGCCGCCGAACTCGGCCCGGAACGCGGGCGGATGCAGCCATACCAGGCCTTGATAGAGCGAGCGCGTCACGTGGCCCTCCGTGGATTGGGCGCGCGCAGATGGCTCTTGGCTTCTCGCACCAGATCCTCCAGACGCGCGACTTCGGCCGCCAGAATCCTGCGTCCGAACGCCGTGAGCCGGTAATAGCGGCGGCGTGGATCGTCCTCCGCCGAGCGCCGCGGGGCGTCTTCCACCATCGCCTGGTTCATCAGTTTTTGGAGGTTGTCGTAGAGCGTGCCGGGGCCTAATTTATATTGGCCGCCCGACTGCCGCGTGACTTCTTGCATGATTCCGTATCCATGCCGGTCTTCGGCGGCCAGCGAGAAAAGGATATAGAGATTGGCCGGCGACAGCGGTAGAAAAGAACCCAGATCCTCAGGCATGGCTCGGATATTGTTATATCGAAATCCGAGTGATCTGTCAAGGCCTAAAAGACAGGCCTAAAAACAGCCCCTGGAGCTAGAACCAGCGGTCCCGATACTGCCGCGCCGTCCGGCGCGCTTCGGCCGCGGCCTGCCAGGTCTCGCGTGCCGCTCCAAGGCGGGCCTGCCGAATTTCGCGTGCGGCTTCAAGCCTGGCCTGAGTCGCCGCGCGCAGGGCGTCGAACCGCGCTTCCCTGATTTCCAGGCGAGCCCAGGCGGCGTCGCGGACCGCTTGCATCCGGGCTTGGCGGGCTTCGGTCCGCGCGATCCGCCGCGCCTCCGGCCAAGCCACCTCCGCAAACAGCGGTACGAATAGCATCGAGGCGAGAAGCGCCATCAATCCAATCTTGATCATACGGATGGATACGTGGGAAAACGCGTTTGGTTTGCTATTTTTCCGCGGGGAAAACAACCGGCGTGGGGCACGGTCGAATACCCAGCCGAAGCAGCGCGGACCCCCTGGTCCGCGGCTGGCCCCCCCGGCCCGCCTTCCGAGGTGCGTCGAAATTCCGGATACACGCGGGTTGTCGTCACTTTTGGTGGCCCGCAGGGCCATGCCGACAGGTTGACAAACCTGCGGCCGATTGGCAAATCGGCCCTTCCGATGCCTGATAAATTTCCCCGCGTCCGCCTCAGCCGCGGCAGCGTCATCGTGCAGGCCGCGCACCTCCGCCCACTCCCTGTATGGACACCTTCCAGGCGGAACCGCCGCTACTGAATCGCGTGGAAACCAACCGGCGGCGAGACCGCCGGCGTTACCGGATCGCGGGGTAACTAGAACAACACCATCTGATGAGTATAAGCCGGCAGCAGGAATGTCCCGAACTTCACCGGGGCCGAGCCCGGAGCGTACATGCCGATGGCGGGGTTCCACTGAAACTGCGCCAGGATCTCGAACTCGCTGCCGGGGCTATTGCTGGCCGATGGAAGCCAGGTCGTGGCGTTCTGATCGCAGCCGCTGGAAGGCGTAGTGGCATTGGTTAAGAGGCATGAAACCGTGCTGGTGACCGTCTTGTGATCGGCCGCACTCACGGCATTGAAGGTCATTTGCAACGCCGTCGCGGGAATGCCGATTGAGGCGTACTTCATCACCCCAGCCAGATTCGCGATAGTGATGGCGCACGTGTTCGGGCTGGCGCAGCCGCTTCCGTGGATCGCCAGATACGCGCCAGTGGTCTTCACGGCGTATTGCATGGTGTGATAGTGCCACATGCCCAGGGCGATTTGCACCGTGGAAAGCCAGATGAATATCAGCGGCACTCCAGTAAAGGTGAACTCCACCAGGGCGCTGCCGCGGCGTCTCTTGCGTCGGTCCATCATTAGCTCCTCAGCCGCATCGTGACCACGCGAAGGAAGGTGGCCTTGTTGGTCAGCACGAAGGGAATGGGAATCAGCGACAGCGTGGTGTAGGTAACGCTCACCTGGCTGCCCTGACTCATGTCAAGGGTGGCGACTGTCTGGCCGGGGCCGGCCTGGAGCGCGGTGACAACGAGGGGGCTGGCGTTACACGTGGTCCCGTCCGTATTGCTGATGTTGGGGACGATGCGCATTTCCTCGTTCGCCAGAATGCAGGCATCGGCCTGGTCGGAGGCGGTCGCCGCGCTTTGCGAGGTATAGAGGACGGCCGTACGCGCGGCGGCTTCGGTGGAAATAAGCGCGTGCGCGTAAAAGCCCCAATCGAATGTGCCTACAAAGAGGAAGAAATACCACGGCAGCAGAAGCGCCATCTCCAATGCACTTCCCCCACGTTGCCTCTTGCGCCGTTTATTCATAGAATCTCCCTACTCAAGTAATTAACAGCCGGCGCACTGGGCAATCAAGATATCGAAGGTTAGCGGAAAGGCCCTGTTACCTTAGCTTTGAGAGGTAGTACTGGAACTTACCGGTCCTTCTTTCGGTCTTATCGGTCTTATCGTTCTTCTTATTATTATTCTTCCCATTGGCCTTGGGTTCCGGCTTCGGCGGCGGCTGTTCACTGTGCGGCTCGACAGTCGGACGGGCTTCGGCAGGGCGGGGCTGCTCAGCGGGGTGTTCGGCCGGCCGCTCGGCGGGGCGAGCCTGTTCGACAGCGGGACGCGCGCTAGGTTGAGGGCCGGGTTGGGCGCTGGGCGGCCGGTCGTTGCGCAGGGCCGGTTTCGGCCGCACCGCGGGTTGCGGGCTGGCGTTGACCGAGCGGCCGAAACCTGCGGGAGCAGGCTGATTTACAGCCCGCACCATCGGCGCGCGCTGCGGCTGCGCGGCGCGCAGCGCGCTCATCTGATTCATGTCGAGCGGACCGCCCAGGATTCTGGCGCAGCGCTTCCTGCCGGGCCGCGAAGGCCACCGGAGGCGGCGGGGGCGCGTTCCGCACCACCACCGTCCGCTGTACCAGCATGGCCGGAGGCGTCCGCACGGCCACCGCCGCGCCCGCCATCACGCTAATCCGTTCCGGCGCGATGGCCGGCGCAAATCCGGTGACGCGCACGGAGGCGGCCATCTCGGGACGGACCGCTACCGCCGCCATGGCCACCGGGCGCGCACCCACGAAAACGTCGTGTGGTACCACTGTTACCGCTCCTACTACCCGCTGGTTCACGTAGACGCCGGTAACGCCCACGCGGTCGATCACCGCAACGTTGCTCACGTAGGCGATGTTCATGTTGCGGAGATAGACGTCGCTGACGGCATAGGCGGGGCGATAGACTTCACCCGGCCCTAACGGGAACCACGCCGCCACGCCAATTCCGATTCCGCCGCCGCCCACGAAGGCAACCAGCGCCGGTGAATAGACCGGACGCACGGCCCCTGCGCCGCGGATCCACAACCACGCGCCGCCCGCATAGGCCCAGCGGCCGTAAGGGAAGGGCGCGAATCCCCAGGGGGCGTCATCGATCGAGGTCCAGCCATATGCATCCACCCAGGCCCAGTGGCCGTTGCGATACGGCGCCCAGCCGGCGGCCATGGTGGTCGGCTGCCAAACCATCCCATACGGCGGCGTGTTGACCCAGCGGCCGTAGCCATCCGGATCCTCATATCCCGGCATCTCACGCGGCACATAGCGAGCCGACATAGTCGCTCGGTCTTCGCGCATATCGCGGTCGCGGGTCCATGCATCGAACCCATCGAGCGGCGGCGCGCCGCCAATTTCCTGGGATACGCTATCGACGCCCGCGAACCGTCCACTCTCGCCGGGGCGCACATTGAATGCGCCCGACTGGCCGGCGGTGACTTCGGCGCCGCCGGCCCGCACGACCAGAGACGAGACGTTGTTATCCCCGTCCGCATCGATGCGATAGTCGCCCGGCCGCGCAGCACAATGGAGATGTTGGGCGTATCCGCTTCGAAGCTTTCGTTTTCGCCCGGATAACGGATATGCACGTTCAGCGACCCGGCCGTGAGGACGATCTGCACAATTTGGTCGTTCAGGTTCAGGACCGAGATGGCGGTCGTCTGATCCATGCGAATGGCCGTGGAACCCACGTGCAGTTCGGCCCTGGCGCCTTGGTCGGCCCACAGATAGTCGCCGGTGGTCAGAGGGTAGTTCGTGGTCGCGGCCGCCCAGTCGTCCACGCCTCCCGGGCGGAACGACACGGGGCCTTGCTGAAAGTTCAGGCGCGCCACGCGCGAAGGCGGATCCGCCTGTCCGAACGCCGGAGCCGCCACTGCCAATCGCCAGCCGGTTTCATTAAATCCGGCAACCAGAGGGTTCCGCGCGCCCGCCGGCGTCAGACTAAGAATCCGGCTTGCCTACCGCGAGATCTTTATCGCGAATCGGTAGTGGGTCAATTAAGAGGAATTTGTTAGTGGGTCAGACCCGCTACAGGAATTCACTCAGTTGTCGATGGTCGCTTCGATCAGTTCCAGCCTTCGCTTGGGCGTCTCGCCGTCCACTTCCTCTTTTTCGAAGGCGTCCAATACTTCCATGCCTGCCACCACGCGACCGAATGCCGTGTATTTGCCGTCGAGGTGCGGGGCGGCTCCCAGCATCAGGAAGAAACTGGTGGTCGCGGAATCGGGATCGTCGCTGCGCGCCATGGAGACGATCCCGCGTTCGTGCTTGACATCGTCGCGGAACTCGCCCTTAAGCGGGCGTACCCAGCGGTCGGCGGGGTGAGCGGAATTGCCGATCCGTGTATCGCCCATGCCGCCCTGCGCCACGAAACCCTTGATCAGGCGGTGAAAGGCAGTGCCGTTGTACCAACCCGTGGACACCAGCTTAAGAAAGTTGCGCACGTGATTAGGCGCCCAGTCCGGCTCCATTTTGATCTTGATGGAGCCGAGCGTAGTCTTGAGCGTGACGGTCTTGCGCATTTCGTCGAGCGTGGCTGTGAGGAACGGCTCGACCTTCTTCTTCTCGATGGTCACCTTGAGGATGCGGACCGGCGTTTCCGTCAGACCATCCGCGCCGGCCGGCGCCTGGGAGATGCGCTCCACCACGTCGATCCCCTCCGTGACCCGGCCGAAGGCGGAGAACTGGCCGTCCAGCGCGGGCTGCGGAAAGAGGCACACGAAGAACTGCGCGCCATCGCTATCGGCTTTATTGGGAATTCGCACGGTGGAAACGACGCCGCGCTCGTGCTTCAGGCCGCTGGTTTCACCGGCCAGCAGGTTGAGACCGCCCGAGCCCCAAAGACTGCGCGCCGTCTTGGGATTCTTGAGCAGCGGATCGCCGCCCTGAATGATGCCGTTGGCCACCACGCGAAAGAAGGCGCTGCCATCGTAATACCCCTGGCCGGCTAAGGTGAGAAACTGCGCCACGTGTTTGGGCGCCTTGTCCGGCGCAAATTCGAAGCGGAACGTGCCGAGATCGGTGGCCACCACCGCCTCCGCATCCTCCGGAGGCGTACCGGGCTGACACCACGCGAATACAGGCAAGAGAAAGGGAGCGATCCGGTAAAAACGCATTTCGGACCTATGGTAACGCTCGTTAGCGTTCTTGACTAATCGCGCCATCGGCCCCGGATCTGTTCCGGAACGCGCGGCGTACCAATCGAGTGGTGTGAGGCTGCCGGCCGCTTCGGGCACATTGTGAACTTGGCGTCCGGTAAGCTCGGCCCGCCGCCGCATTTCATCCGCGGTCCTTGCGTGCGCCCGATCAGACTCGCGCGCCTGGTTTCGCCCCTCCTCTGCCCTCGCGTCCGATCGAGTCCGCTCATCCGTCACCGTTGCCTCGAACTCGTGTAATCTGGTTACCTATGATGAAGTGGACTCTCTTCCTTTTCTCGGCCGCGATTCTGTCGGCCGCCAATCCGGATCCCAAGACGGAAAAGGACGTCTTGGCGGCGATGGAAGCCTACAAGCAGGCGATGATAAAGAAGGACGCGACGGCGCTCGCAAGAGTTTTGAGCGACGATCTCACCTATAC
Organism: Bryobacterales bacterium; assembly: GCA_003135055.1. Lineage (GTDB taxonomy): Bacteria > Acidobacteriota > Terriglobia > Bryobacterales > Bryobacteraceae > PALSA-243. Next base: position 43,158 of record PLDF01000158.1, read on the forward strand.
TCACTCTTCGAATCTGCACCAGGACAAGGCCGCCGTGCTGGAGTCCTTAAAGGGAAACGCGGTCGTTGAGGCAATCGACTTCAAAGACCTCAAGGTCCGGGTGTACGGCAACTCCGCGGTGGTGACGGGTGATGTCGATATCCGGAACAATACGGCCGGTGTCGTGACCTTGTCCAGGCTCAATGTGCTGCATGTGCTCGTGAAGGGTCCGCAAGGTTGGCAACTGGTCGCCCGCCAGGCTACCCGCTATCCGGAGCCTGCGCCCGCAGGAAAGAAGTAGGCCGCTTGCGGGACCGGATCGCACGGGCCGCCGAACGCGCGATAGAACTTCACTCGGCGCAGCAGCCCGAGCCGCATTTACATCCGCGGCGCTTGCGGACGCCTGATCGGATTGAAGGCCGGGTCCTGCCCAGACTTTCTTGCGCGGACCCAACACTTGCGGCATCTCCCCGGCCCGCGGGTGCGTAAACGTTTTCGGGATTTCCTCGCTCGCCGGCGTTTCGGAGCCGCCACCGTGGCGTTACGGAGCCGCGACCGTAAGGGAGCGGATTTTGACCGGCGTTTCCCGAATCCGTCAGCTGCACAAACGGTCGTTTTGAGCGTAGAGTTAATAAGGAAAGTTCTTGCCCCGTGTGTTCGGCGGCGAGCGACGGCAAAGGAAGCATGATGACAACGGTTGTGACTCGAGCGGCGGTTCGCGCATTAGTCGCGGTGGTTTTGATGGCGGTTGCCGGGCGCTTTGCAAGCGCGCAGACACTGGTGGAATACAGCTCGGAGACGCGTTTCCAATTGGATCTCCATGTTCCCGACGCGGTGCTGGCCTTATCCCTGCCTGATAAGTGGACGTCCAGCGTGGCTGCGCAAGGCCCGGCGAAGGATTGCAATTTGCGCGCCGTGTTCATCGATCGCGTGACGATCAATGGCCCTGACGGAAAGCCCGTCGGCAAGGGATCCAACCGTCTGGTTTACCTGGTCGCTCCCGTAAAGGACGCGACTGGCGCGAGCGCGCAGCTCGTTATTGGCGGTTTGACTGAAGACCCGGCCGACGCACCAGGGCCGTTTGGCGTCTATCTGCTCGCCACCACGCATACGATGCAGCGTTCCACTTCGAGCGGCGCCGGCCCCATCCTCGATTCGCAGGACTGGGTATTCGGTGCAGCCACCGGCGAACATCTCGAATTGCACATAAAATACGAGCGGGGCGTGGGTAACAAGGGCAATCCGTCGGATGTGAAATTCTACTCCGCGAAGACGCCGGCCTTCTTCCAAATATCCCGGCAGGAACAGGTGCTCGATATCCTGCGCAACGCAACTACGAACCCCGCCGATCGGGTGAAGGCGTTCTCCTTTAAGGCGTCGGGCGGCAGTTATGCCAAATTGTTCGACGGTACGGAGAAATTGCTGAGCTGGGATAACATCCTTTGGATCAATCGCTCGGTCCTGGCGCCGTAGGTCCGCCCCGCGGCGCACAATTCTTATCGGCGTTCAGTCGAGGGTGTCCGCATCACGCTGTTTTCAGCCGAAGCACGGTCCGCCGTCCGATCGAAACCCACCCACCGGAAACCGAATCTGCCCCCTCACGGCGCAAACCGCACCTGAACGTCGCGCTCCGCCGCTCGCCCATGGTCGTCGATTACGCGAATCAGATGCGCTCCATCGGCCGCGGGACGCCACGCAAATGCTCCTCCGCCAACTGGGAGCTTCCCAATCAGCGCGCCGCCGTCGAACCAGAACACGTTCCGGACATCCGCCGCGGCGAATGCCTCCAGCGCGATCGCGCCGTCGGGCCGGGACCGGCGCAAGGCATAGGTGACGCCCAGCAGCGGGGACGCGATGCGCGGCGCCTCCGTGCTATCTTCCGCGGCGCAAGCCGGCCGCGGCGGCGGCGCGCGCCGCGGCACCCCCGCCTCGCGGAACAACTTCAGCATGTCCGAGCTCCAAAACTCGTATACCTCGAAGCGGGTCTTATCGGCAGAATAAGGCGGACAGCCCGGGCGTCCGGTCGCGATATCGATCGCCACAGCGCGGTGCAGCTCGCTGACCCTGATCGGAGATTTGCCTGGGATATACCAGGTCTCCACCGTGTGCGGGCACCAGGCGTTGGGCAGGTCGCCGCTTTCGGCGCAGACCGCAACCTTGCTGACCCCCGGCGGCGGCTTGAATTCCGGCGCCGGCTCCTTCGCGCGCGCGAAATTCAGGGCGTCGGCGATGCGGAAGAACAATGGCGCGGCCGCGTCGATGCCGACGAAACTCGGATTCCCCTTTCCGGAGAAATCGCCGATCCAGACCACCAGCACATACGGCCCCACGATGCCCGCCGACCACGCATCGCGAAATCCCCAGGAAGTGCCGGTTTTCCACGCCACCGGCCAACGGCTGCGAATCGGCGGCGCCCCATCTTCGTCGGGCCGCGGATTGCGGCGCAGCATGTCGAGCGTGATGAACGCCGCTTCCGGGCTGAGCATCCGTGTGCCTTCGTCGGCTCTGCGTGGCTGTGGCTGCGGCATCGCCCGCACTGGCCGCAGCACCCCCTGGTTCGCCAGCATTCCGTAGAGCGAGGCGAGTTCTTCCATGGTGACTTCGCCCCCGCCCAGCGCCAGCGCCAGCCCGTAATACGGTTCCGGCTTCAGCCGGGTAATGCCGGCGCTCTGCAAAAATTCATACAGGCTCGGCCGCTTGAGCTGCATCGAAACCCAGACCGCGGGTACGTTGCGGCTGCGAATTAGCGCTTCCTCGGCCGCGATAGGCCCTAAGAAACGGCCGTCGAAATTTTCCGGAGTGAACGCGCCAAACGACGACGGCGAATCGCGCAGGATGGTCCGCGGATGCAACACGCCCTGATCGAGCGCCAACGCGTAGATGAAGGGCTTGAGCGCGGACCCCGGCGAACGCTTCGCAAGCACGCCATCCACCTGGCCGTCGATCGTATGGTTCCAATAATCGGCCGACCCCACCCACGCCTTGACCGACATTCCGCGCGAATCGAGCAGCAGGGCGGCCACATTGCGAATCCCGCGGTCTCCATATTCGGCGACGTATCTCTCGATCTGGCGCTCCACCATCCTCTGCAGACCGGCATCGAGCGTCGTGTCGATTTCCGGAGCATCGCCGGACGACCGGTTCGCGCGCGCGGCCAGCAGCGCATCCACAAAGTGCGGGGCCATCCACGGCATGGGGAACTCGGGGCGGGCGCCGGTCGCCGGCTCCAACTGCCGCCGCTCCGAATCATCGGACCGGTTGCGCGCCAGCCACAGCGCCGCCAGTTGTGTGCGAGCCTCCAGCAGCGAGTCTTGCCGGAAGCCGCGCCCAGCGCGCGTAGGCTGGCGCGCAGGCTGGACGCCGCTCTCATCGCGCGGCTGCTGGAAGCCGTGCCCAGCGCGCGCCGCGGGGCTCTGCGGAATCACCGCCAGCGTCATCGCCTCCGCCAGATTCACGCGGTCCGGCGGTTTACCGAAATAGATCCGGCTCGCGGCCCCCGCGCCCTGAATGTTTCCGCCGAACGGCGCAACGTTCAGATACGCTTCCAGCAATCGGCGCTTCGAATACCGGCTCTCAAGCCAAAGCGCGGCCGCGATCTGACGGATCTTCCCCGCCGCGGTTCTGGTCTTCAAGCCGTAGAGCATCCGCGCCAGCTGCATGGATATGGTGGAACCGCCCTGCCTCAACCCGCCGTGGTAAGTCCTGAAACCGGCGCGGAAGAGCGCCGCCGGGTTGACGCCGGCGTGCCAATAGAACCAGCGGTCCTCCTTCAGCAGGAACGCATCCACCAGAACCGGCGACATCTGCGAGAGCGGCGTCCACAGCCGGTATTGATCGTCGGAGGCCAGCGTGACGCGAAGCAATTCGCCGTCGGCGGACCAAACCGCGGTCGATAGCGGGACGCGTTCCGCCAGTGGCGCGTGCGGCCACAACCGTAACAACGCGAGCATGACGCCTGTGGCGCCAATCGCAATCATCGCCTTCTTCATCCTCCACTCACGAGCATGGCCGCCGTTCCTCGTAGCGCCGGCGATCTTGTCGCCGGTTCTTTTTCCCGCGGGCGGTCTCCAGCCGACTCACCCATTGGGTGAAGCACGCCGCAGAGGGAAACCTCGACCGGTCATAGACTCGCCGTCCACCCTGGCAGTCAACTGCCGTTCTTAGGTTCATGGCTTCACAATTTCGAGCTTGCCTGCGAGACTGACGCCCGAAGTCTTCCGGTCGTACATGCCTTCGGCGAAGGCAGGCGGCGCCTGGAACACGCCCGCATTGGTGGCTCTCACCCGGTAGACGAAAGTTCCGGCGTCCTTGCCGATATCGCCATAGAGCACCAGGCGATCGTCACGCACATCGGCGTGTTGCGGGGTCCAATTGGATTTCTCGGGCAATCCGATCGCGAGCCCCGAGTATCCGCCCATCCGTTGCCCCGTAGCAGCGGGATCCGCGCCCGGAGCGCTGCTATCGGCGGGCGGACGCAACTCAAGAACCGTCTCGGTCCCTCCAGGAAGCAGATCTACCACCGCGATCTGGGGAACGCGGTCGCGCTTGGTGGCTCGCAGCCTCACGCGCACAAGGAACTCCTCGCCCACCTTCACCTTCGACACCACATTGCCGCGCAGATCCAGAAATTCGTGGATGATCTCAATGCCCTGGTCCGTCGCCGACGCCGGTTGATTGCGGTCGAAGCCCGACTCATTGAGGGCGTAATAAGCCGCCAGCGCTCCCTCCTTACTGAACTGAACCCTGGCCGCATTGGCCGACACATCCGCCTTCGGAATCGCTCCGGGCGGCAAGGCCAGTACGCGTTCACGCCCGTCCTTTCCGATCTCGGCTATGCCGAGTTTTCCCGTGGCCCCCGCAGCCTTGGCGTATGCATCGAGCGCCAGCAGAGTCCAGGCCGCGGAGAGCGAATCGATCCGGTTGCCGCTCGCGGCCGTGCCCAGATCTTCAAGCACCGTAGCCGGAACCGCGCTCAGCCGCGCAGGGAAGTAGCGCGCGAGTATGTAGAGCAACTGCGCATCGTGGACCACCGGGTCGTAATAGCTCTCCTCGCCAAAATCGCGTTTTTGCCGCGCCCAGGGAACCTTGGCGATGATTTTTTCCGCATCGGTATTGCGCTGCATCAGCCGGTAAGTGGCGGCCAGCCAGCCTGCCGAGAGATCCGTTGGCCAGGTTTGCTCATACCGGTGTGACAGTTCCTGCTCCACGTTCGAAAGCGCGTTCGGCGATTTGATTCCCTGCCGCGCGAGCAGATAAACCGCATAAGCCCGCCACCGCCCATCCGCCAGGCTCGATGCCGGAGTAGAAGCGAAGTGGGCCAGCCAATCGTCGAGACTCGTAAGCAGCGCCGGTGAGATCTTCTGTCCGCGATCTTTCGCCTCCAGTAGAAACTGGGCCGCGTAGACGGTGGGAAATTCGGCCGTATCGGCGGAAGACGACCACAGGCCGAATCCGCCCGAATCGTTCTGACGGCTCTGCAACACTGAAAACGCGCTTACCGGCGATGAACCGGCGCGACTGCGTACCGAGCCGAACTCCGGCCGCGATGCCAGCAGCAGCGACGCCATTCCCTGGCTCACCACTTGCTCGGTGCAGGTATACGGGTAATCGTCCAGCCATGCGATCAGCCCCTGTCCCCAAACCAGGGGCGTCGCCGATACCGCCGCTTCCACCTTCCGGTTTTCGTTGTACATGTCCCGTGTGAGCGGAACTACGGTCCGGCCGCTCTCGAACCGGCCCAGCGAGAGTTGCGTGCGATACGGCACCGCCGGCCGGACGCTCACGCTCTCTTCCATCCTCGCTTCCGCGCCGCCCCGCCGTGCCACGAACTTCAGCGCAGCCGGGCCCAGCGCCGCATTCGCCTTGAAGCGGAACTCGCCGGCGGCTTCCTTCTTATCCGCCGCCTGCAAATCCACGGTGGTCGGGCCCACTGGCGACAGACCCGCGCTCGCCTGCGCTTCCAGACGAATCGGTCCATTCCCGCCCACCGTGTTGTTGAAGACTCCCACGCTCACCGTGAACTCGTCCCCCGGCGCCACCATCGCCGGGACGTTCGGCGTCAGAATGAAACTGCCCTTCACCTCGGTCGCGCCCTCAGCCGTCCCCACGCGCCGTGAGCTTACGGCGATGGCGACTATCCGCAGTTTGCCGTTGAAATAATCGGGCACGGCGTAGTGGAACTGGCGCCCTTCCGGACCTACATCGACCAGGCCGGACCAGTACGCCACCGGCGCCTTCCGCTTTTTGGCGAACGGGTTCAGATGCCGCGCAAAGCCCCCATCGGCATCGCCCCCCGGCGCGGCCAGTGCGAGGAATTGCTTGAATTCCGGCAGAACCAGGTCGAGAATCTGCGTGGTCTGCACCTCCAGCATGCGCTTCTGAAAGAAGTACGCCAGCGGATCGGGGTTCTTGTATCGCGCGACCTGCAGGATGCCCTCGTCCACCGCCAGCAGCGCCACCCGCGAAGCTTCCGCCGGCACAACCTGCATGGTAAGCGTGGCGCCCGGCTTGATCTCGCGCGGCACATTCAGTGCAAGCGGCTGTTTACGCGCCGCCAGACTGGCCCCGAACGCGGCGACCCCGTAGGATAGCGGGCTCAGGAAAATCTCGTCCGATGATGCATCGCGCACAAACTGAACGCTGACATAACCATTGCCTTCGAAATCCTTCGGCAACTGAATCCTTTGCACCGAACTGGTGGTGGACGTCTTGAACCACCGGTGCTCGAACACGCGGTCGCGCTCCACCGTAATCAGTCCCGCTCCCACGTATGGCGCGCGGATGCTCACCTCAATGGTCTCGCCGCCGGCGTAGCTCGGCTTATCCAGTTGGACCTGAAGCTCGGCGTCACGGTCGAGCGACTTCGATAGATTCGCCTCACCCGCCACGCTGTAACTGAGCTTATTCAGCTCGGCGCCTGCGGCATCCCGCAGCACCAGAACAAAATCTCCCGGTTCCTGCGTGGGAAGCGCGAAGTTGCTGCCGCCCGCCGCTATGCGGACCTTGCGGCTCTCGCGAAGAATCTCTTTTCGCCTCGATACATATTGATACGTCTGGTTGTTTTGCTGGGTCAGCACGGAGACGTATTTGCGCTGCACCCATTCGAGAGTCAGGGACTCCGCCGCCACCGGGGCAAGCTGCTGATTGACCGCCAGCCAATGCGCCTGCCGCACGCTGGCGCGCTTGACGAACGTCAGATCGCCATCCGGCTTGACCCCCACCAGATACGCCGCGTTCGAAACAATCGCGCTATTCTGCGCCGCCACGCTGCGCCCGCCTTCCGCCTCGAACGCGCGCGCCAAGAGGTTCAACCGGTATGCCCGGCCCGTGAAGCGCCCCAGATCGGGCTGGAACGCGGCGACGCCTTTGTCGTCCGCCACCGTCGCGGGAAGGCTTTCGTGAAAAGGCTCATTCAACGCCTCGCCCACCTGGAAGCGATGCTCCGGATAACGCGCGAACATCGGCAGCGCCGCGGTCAGGCTCATTTCCGCTTCCACGCGCCGCCCGGCGGCCGGCTCACCGAACAGTAGAGCCACCGTCGCACGCGGCTTCACGTCATCCGGCCTCAGCCATCCCTCCGCCGGCTTGTCGCTTAGGTCGAGCCGTATCTTCATTCGATCCGGCTCGAATTCCTGCACCTTGAACAGCGTGCTGCCCAGCGTCTCCCGAGTCTTCTCGTTCTTCACCAGGAAGGCTGTCGCCACGTACGTGCCGGTGGGCGCGGCGATCGGGCTCACAAACGCAATCTCCTCGAAAGCCGCGTCGGACAGCTTCAGCGCGTTGCGGCTGACAATTGCGCCTCGCGGGTCGGCGATCTCCACCTCGATCGGCAGCCCGGCCAACGACGACGCCCAGTCCGCCGTCCGGGCGATAAGCCCCAGATGCGTAGTCTCTCCCGGGCGGTAAATTCCCCGGTCCGAGAACAAATAAGCCGATACCTGCTGCGCTGATTTCTGGTTCTCCACCCCGCCCGCATCGAACCGCGAGAGATCGAGCGCCCGGCCTTGCGTCTGGAAAGGCATAAAGGAAAAATCGGAATCCTTCTGCGCCATGATCATTAGCGGCGCCTTCTCCCGTTTCCATTGGCCGAACTTCGGCAGCGTCGCGCGGCCGCCGTTCTCCGTGGTAGCTGAGAGCACCGCCTGGCCGTTGCGTCCAATAGCTTCGATGCGGACGCCGTCTATCGGCAAACCGGTATGGATGGACTGCACGAACACGTCGCGCGAGCCATCCTTCGCCTCCTTCACGATGAAACCCAGATCGGTGATCAGGATCAGCCGGTTTTCCTCGATGCCGGCGCCCCGATTTTCCACTTGATCTCCGTCGTTATCTCGGTCGTCACTGTCGGCATCCGGTTCGGCATCGTTCTTCCGCGCGGCGCCTTTCTCCGCCGGAGTGACCGAGCGAAGCCTCAACAGGAACAGCCCATGGTTCGTCTGTGTCTTGCTCTGCAAATACCGGCCCAGGTCGATGCTGTCATAGGTCGGCTTACCGGGCTGTTTGTCGCTGTAATCCCGAACTTCTATGAACCGCTCCACTACCTGGTCCGCCAGGCCCGGGTATACATTAGGCTTGCTGAAATCCCACATCATAGGCGCGATGTGCTGTAACTGGTTCGGCAGCACGCGCCCGATCTCAATCTCCACGTGATCCACATCGCGCACCAGAAATCCGGCTTTCTTGTCTCCCGATAACGACAGCAGCGCGCCTTTGCCCAGAAAGGTAAGAGCCTGGCGGTATGGCTGCACCTGAAATGTCCCGGCGTAAGGTTTGCCTGAAATGTACCCCCCGATGCCCTCGACGCCGCCGGCCGCCACAACGTAAACGTACCGGCCCACGGGGGCCCGGAATTTGAACCCGTGCGCGACGTCTCCGCCCTCCTCCGACGATACGTAGCTCAGTGGCACGGGCTGTGAGAGCGCGAGGATTTCCTTGCCCACCTGGCTCTGGTCGCCCCAGACATACGGTTTCGTGTCTTCTTTCGGTTGCTTGGGATGACGCACCGGCAGCAGGAACGCGGCAACCTTTCCCGCCAATGCCCTCTCCGCCACCGGCGATGAGCTGTTCATCAGCAGAATCTGCTCGGGTTCATAGCGGGCGTTGTCCACCAAAGTCATGCGCAAGCCCGAGAAGCGCAGGCTTGCGCGCCCCGGAATGGTGACCACGGCTTCCATGCGATCTTTGGTCTCGTTCCCGCCTCGCGCCGCTCGGACGCCTTTATCCACTCGCAGGGTGATCGGCGTATCGTCGCGCGGCATTGCCAGGGCCGCCGAGTGAATATAAGCCGCCAGCTTGAACTTGTCGTAAACCACCGTGTAGCTCCGGCTGTCGGCCTTTAATCCGAGATACACGGCGTCTTTGGCAAGCGCGAGAGACACTCGTTGCTCGAACTGGCCGGCGTCCACCGGATGACTGAACTCCACGGTGGCGACCAGCTTCTTAAGGCTGGGATCGCGAGGGTCCTGGTAAAACTGGCTCGCCGCGATCTTGGCGGAAAAAGGCTGGCTCCGGAAGTCGAAGCTGTAGTCTTCGAGCAGCACTCCGCGGGCGAGAAATCCCTTCCGTGCGATCGACACGGTGAAAGCCTGGCCAATCGGCCAGTCGTTCTTCGGCGTGAACCGGAGTTCCTTGTCGCTCACCCAGAGCCAGGCGCCGGCCATCTTTGGGGAAATGCCGATGCCCGCGGCCATCGTCTTATCCACTTGCTGCAAGGGAGCCGCGGACTCGCTGAATTCCACTATCAGTGGTTTGATGGAAAAGATCCCTTTGTCGCTGTATTCGGTAAGTCCGGGGTCGGTAATGGCGTACGTAACGTAATGCGGAACCGGCCGGTTTTTGTACCAGACCAAGCCGCCAACCGCGCCCATCAGCACCAGCGCGAAGATTGCCGCGCGTTTGGCATCCGCGGCAATATAATGAAAGCCTTGTGCCAGCCGGCCGCCAATCCACGGGAGCCAGGCAGGCGGTTGCCACTCCCAACGGCCGATCGCCCGCGCGCTTAGCCAAGAGATGCCGGCTGTCAGTTTCATTACAGCGCGTAACAGCGCCGCCCAAAACGCCCGTAAACTTGCGAAATCTGTCATATCGATTTAAGCCATTCGCAGAGTTAAAAGACGGCTGTCTTAGCACCAGGCAGCCGCCGCATTCTCTGTGTCAAAATGTCGTCAAGATATTGCTCGCCGGACACGCGCTTCCGATCGGCGTACGCCGTCCCAAGAAAGCCGACCGTGATCTGATACGAAGGTCAAACGACTTACGGCGGTTTCTCGATCGGAGGCACGCTTCACGAGAGAAGCCATCGCAAGTTTGGGGCAAATCGGGCAACCCGGCTAAGTCCGGCCGGCGCACTCCGTCGATTGGTGAAGTCCGGCTAGCACCAATACTGTTCACTTCGTCTTAATGCAGGCGAATCAAATCGTGGCGCGCGCACTCATGCGTGCAGCGTTCACANNTTCGACTCGAGCCAAGACCGTCGTAAACGCGCTCGTGCCAGCAGGGTCGTCGAAAGGCGCCGCCGTCCCGGTCGTGATCGCCATCGGAGGGGTAACGTCGAACGCAGTGACCATCGCCGTGCAATGGCCCGCGGCCAGGTAGCGACTCAGTTTGAATCGAGCGACGCGACGATTTCCTCCGCGGTCCAAACATGATCGGCGGCCCCAGCGGCCACGGCAGCAGTCATCCTTAAGGTCTGGTGAACCCGCGCGAAATTGTAGTACACCATATGTACGCCCGACACAACCTCCGGAGATTAGTGTTGCCAATTCCGGCACGCGGTGATATCTGCCATATTGAGATCGCAGATGGGGAAGCCTTCGGCCATGAACTTAAAGGCGGCCATTGGTGGGTAGTCATATCGGAAGCACAGTTCAATGATCCATTGGGCCTCTTTACTGCAATACAGCAGAGATCGGGAACTGTCAGCCCCACAGCTTTGGGAGCCATCGAGTCGGGTATGCTCTTCGTTGTTCGATCTGGTATCCGCCGTCAGTCACAACCCGGGGGGTCGGCCGCGGAGCAAAGTAGCGGGCGTGAGGTGGGCGGCGCCTAGGAGATTCCCCGATCCGCGAGGTGGTTTTTCGACCCTGNNAGGCGATGGTCTGTCCCACCAACCCTTAAGCACCCGCTCAGCGGATCGGCGGACAACTGTTCGTTGACAAGTATCGCTGGCAGTCGGCCGCCGAAAGCGAAAAGAGTCGAATACCGTCGCGGACCTGATTGAGCAGAGTCTCCGCGTCGCCCGGCCACAGCCGGACCGTTTTGTCGAAACTGGCCGAGGTGAGGGTCTTGCCATCCGGACTC
>PLDF01000493.1 GCA_003135055.1 Bryobacterales bacterium
CCAAAAAACCGGAATTTGGCTCTGTAGGAGCCTTGCCAGAAGCCCTAGGAGACGTTCTGAGCGAGCGAGTGACGATTTCATATCCACCCACGCACCCATTTTGGGCTTTTTGGCATTAATTCCCGGCTTCTCACGGTCGCGGCTCTGTGTCGACTGCGCGTGTCTGCGGATAGTTACGGAGCCGCGACCGTCAGAGCGGTCATTTTAGCCGGCCTTTTTCGAAACCGTTTAAGCACCCAGCCGGTCAGAACAGCCGGTCAGACCAGCCCCGAGCTGGAACGATTCGGCTCCCACAAAGTTTCCGCCGCGCCCGTGACGTGGCTCACCCAGCGGCTCCAGACAAACAACGCGTCGCTGAGCCGGTTGAGATACCGGACGGCTTCGGCGGGGATATCCTCTTCACGCGCCAGCGCCACGCAGATGCGCTCGGCGCGGCGGCACACCGTGCGGCAGATGTGCAGCTCCGCATTCAGGCGGCTGCCACCGGGCAAAACGAACGAACGAAGCGGCGGCAGTTCCTCATTCATGCGGTCCATTTCCGCTTCGAGCTGCGTCACGTCGGCTTCGGTGACGCGCGCCTGCTTGGGATGCACGTCGCCCGGCAGCGTAGCCAGTATGGAGCCCAGATTGAACAACTCGTGCTGCACGCGCAACAGAATCGCGGCCAGCGGATGGGTAGCGGCGGTTTCCTGAGCGCTGGCCCGGGCCGTTCCCAGAAATGCGTTCAGCTCATCCACCGTGCCATAGGCATTGATGCGCAAGCTGTCCTTGGGCACGCGCTGGCCCCCGGCCAGAGAGGTGTCGCCCGTATCGCCGCGCCGCGTATAGACGCGGTTGATGGCGATTCGCGGCTTGTCGAATGGTTCGCTCACTGTGTCGCCGCCCGAATCCTAGTGTCTAATCTATCCACATACGTGGCCCCGGCGCCTCGCCCCAGCGCAATTGCGCAAGGCCCCTCGCGGCCGGACAGCCGCGTAGCGCGCCTCTGGCGCGGCGGCCGGCCGGGAGGCCTGACCCACAAAGGCGCCTCCATCGAGAGTTGGGCTGGATTGTTTTGCGCCGGCCGGCCGCGTGGCTCGCGCAGCGCCCAGGTCCCGCAGCACCCGGGGCGCCCGACGCCTGGGGCCGCCCAGCAATGGACGCTGGGGAACGGGGAGGGTGTGCAAAATCCAACAATTCGACCTTCTCATTCGGTTGCCAGAGCCGTGGCGTGACGGAACACGTGACGTAACAGCCGAATTCAACTTCCTCACGAGTGTACACTAATTGATGAAGCAACATGTCCAACCTCAGGCGCAACCCTGCGCCGATTTTTATCGTTCTGGCGTTATCGGCGCTGCTCGGCCCCGCCCGCGCCGCCGACGCCAAGGGGGATAAGAAAAAGTCCCAAGCCGCTTACCAGCAAGGCGTTCTAGCCGACCACGCCGGCCAGCGCGCGGATGCCATGGCCGCTTATACCGCCGCAATCGCCGCCGACGCTTCGAACGGCGATGCGTGGCGCGCCCGCGGCAACGATTATCTGGCGGCGGGCGATAAAGCCAAGGCGTTGGCCGATTTCGAGAAGGCGATCGAAGTGCAACCCTCCGGCGCCGAGAACTATTTTGCCCGTGGCGAATTCTTCGCCGGCTCGGGCCAGACGGCGCGCGCCCTTCCCGATTTCACCACCGCCATCAGCCTGAAACTGGAGCGGAGCGATGTCTATACCGCCCGCGGCAACGCCTATCTGGCGTCTCGCGACTACGCCAAGGCTATCGACGATTTCACCGCCGCAATCAGGCTGCGCCTGGATAATCCGGAGCCCTACAAAGGCCGCGGCCTGGCGCGCGTGGCGCTAGGACTGTACCGGGACGCGGTGGACGATTTCAGTTTGAGCATCAGCCGCAAGCCCGATTACCAGACCGTCTACGTGGAGCGCGCGATAGCCCAGTCGGGAATTGGAGACTATCCGCGCGCGCTGGAAGATCTCAACGAGGCCATCCAACTGAAAGCGGACGATGTTCGCGCGTGGCGAATTCGCGGCGCCGTCAAAGAACGCCTGCACGACGACGACGGCGCGCTGGCCGACTACACCGAGGCCATGCGCCTCGACCCCAACGATGTCCGGATTTATCTTTCCCGCGGCGCCGTCTACGCGCGCCAGGGGAAATACGAAGATTCGCTGCGCGACCGCGAAAAAGCGGTCGAGCTCGATCCGAAAAATCCAAACGTGTATGTGGCGCGAGGCAGCTCATACCACCTGCTGGGGCAGCATGATAAAGGATTGCAAGACCGCACCACGGCGATCGCTCTCGACCCGAACTCGGCGCTTGGATACACGGCTCGCGGCAATGCCTTCTATCTGCTGGGCCGCTATGACGAAGCGCTGGCCGATCTGAGGCGCGCGGAGCAACTGGACCCGGCCGACGCCCAAACCAAGGGCCTGGTGATGCAGGCCGAAGACCAGATTAGAAAGACCGTGGCGGATGCGATGGCGAAGGAAGCGAAGCCCGACACGGTGTCCATAGTGCTGCCAGGCGGTGCAGGGACCGTTTCGAGGACGGACACGCCGGAGATCAAGATTCCACCTCCGCCAACTCCACCTCCGCCAACCCCAGTTGCGCCACCTCAGCCTACCGCAGCCGAACCGGTTGCGGAGGCCAGCCGGGCGGAGATCAAGCCAGCGGAAACCAAACCGGCGGAAACCAAGGCAGATGCCAGGGACGAAGTCAAGCCTGAGCCAAAACCGGCGCTACCCGAATTGAAACCGGCGGTTTCGCCGGTTTCGGCGATCCCCGGCAGCCAGGCCATCGCTCTTCAGTCGCACGCCCGCCAACTGGTGAACGACGGCCATTTCGAAGAGGCCATCCAGCAGTTCACCGAAGCGCTGAAGATGGAGCCGGCGATGCCGCTGGCCTATAACGGCCGCGGGTACGCGCATTTCCGCCTTAAGCAGTATACGGATGCGATCGCCGATTTCGACCAGGCGATCAAGCTGAATCCGGCGTACGAGAACGCATACCTGAATCGCGGCGCGGCCAAGAAGGCGGCAGGCGACAGAGCAGGCGGCGATGCGGACCAGGCTAAGGCGCGGGAAATAAGCGCCGGCAAGTGACACAAACCCCACCGGGGCGCGGCGCTAAACGTTTTCAGGATTTCCCCGCTGGGCCGCGACATCCCTTTACATTGCAACAAGACGGCAGCCGGGAAATCTTCGACCATGCCGCCGCGTGGCTGCTGTCCGGCGATCCGCAAAAACGAGCGCGAGCGGCAGCGTGAAGGGCGGCGCAGGCCCATGGCCGACGCTGGGCATCAAAATGAACGGGGCGAAATGAATCGGTCTTCGACAAGCATCTTCGAAGGGTCAACGTTGTATCCTGTAGGCCGGTGTCTTGATGATCGCCGCTCTTCCCACTCAGAAACAGGTCGACCGGATCGTGATCTTGCCCCCGATGTCGTGCGAATTCGCCTCGACGTGAAACCGGATTGGAACGAGAATCCGGCGATCTATTTTCGCGTGACCATGTCCGATGAAGCGACCCGTAAGGATCGCCTCTGGGATGCCACCGAATTGGTACGTGCCAGACTTTTTGACGAGCTTCGGCTGGAGGAGCTGGATCATCAGCCATACTTCAAATTTCGCGGTAATAGCGAACAAGCCGAACTGCAAGACCCAGCATGGGCATAGCCGAAGATTTGCTGCGGCAGGCGGACCATCTCGCCACATACGAAGGTCCCAATGTGAAGGAATAGTTCACGGGCGCAAAGGTATGGGCAAGCATCTTCGAAGCGTTATATCAACGGTGTATCCTGCAGGCAGGTGCCTTAATGATCGCCACGCTTCGAACCCAAGAACAGGTCGACCGTATCGCCCGTGATCTTGCCCCTGATGTCGTGCGCATTCGCCTCGACGTGACGACGGATTGGACCGGCGATCCGGCGCTCTATTTCCGCGTGACCTTGTCCGATGAGGCGAGCCGCCGCCGTCCCCTACGTGATGTCACCGGTTTGGTGCGCGCGCAGGTTGCGGAGGAGCTTCGGCTGGAGGAGTTGGATCATCATCCCTACTTCAGCTTTCGCAGCTACAGCGAACAGGCCAAACTGCAAGACCCAGCATGGGCATAGCCGAGGATTTACTGCGGCAGGCGGACCATCTTGCCACCTACGAAGGTCTGAACCCTAGTCAAGCCAGTCTCCGGCGCGCGGTTTCAACGGCCTACTACGCCATTTTTCATCTACTGGTCGAGGCGGCCGCACTACGCTGGAATGGTTCGCCGGAAGCACAAACCGGCATGCAACGCGGACTTCAACACGGCGCCATGAAGAGCGTCTCGAAACAGTTTATGAACCAGTCTTGGCGGGATTGGCACGGTACTCAACGGGAGTGCGTCTTTATGGAATTTTACGTAATTGGGTGACCGCCGATGTGGGGCAGGTTGGCAACCTGCGCGCCGGTTGCCAACCGCCGCTGTCATTGTATTCAGCGAAACTCCTTCGGCGCTGGCGTCAGGTTCCGAGATAATACGGCATGTGGTGCCTTGAACCATGCAGTGAGCCTGTCCTCCGAAGTTAGCGACGCGACGGAATTGGTTGTGCACTGATGCGCTCTATCTCTGGCAGAGCAGACGTCAACAGCAGGCTCGCCATCTCGTCGAGACTCGCCTCCAGGCTAGGCTCCCGTATACCAAATGCCTTGAGGCATAACAGTTCGCCCGAAGTAAACTTGACATTTTTCTTGTTAGATAGGATCAGTCTTTCATTCTCACCGCGTAAGCGGTCTTTATCGGTCGCGCCCTTCGGAGCAAACGAACTGCCGTAGTAGTCAATAAGGATTGGATCGGTCTCGTCTGCGTAAATTGCATATGGGTGCAAGAGCCCAACCTTGGGAATTCTCATCGCACCGTGCGCGTTTCGCACGCGGCCGCGGAGCATTGGATGTGCCAGGAATTTGTCTCGGGCCAATACTAGGTATTGTAACTCACCCTCAGGGATCTGCACCGCAAGGCCCTTTAGCATGTGCGCCAAGCTGGTCAGCTCGTAATAGACGAATGAAACCAATACGCGTGCATCCAGAGCCCGATAGTTACTTTGCCACGCGATCTCATCTGGCACCTCCCAAGTTAGGGGCTCCGCCCTGGTGACGCGTTTCGCGGTGTCGATCTGAGCCTCCGCCTCGCGATAAAGATCAGAAAGCGCTCTCAGGCGTGAATATGTGAAGGCGAGCATTTCCACGCGGTCCAGAACATCAACCAGGTAACGGCGTTCTTCGATGACTCGTGCGTATTCCACGTCGTTACGCATTTTCGGTGCGATAGTGGGGCTATTACTTGCCTTGGTGGCTTTCTGGAGGAATTCGTCAAACGGACTTGCTTGCCGATACTCGTTCACAAGTCTCTCCGCCAAGAGCCAATCAACCTCGGGCGAACCTAACGGGCGACCTCGCGCCTCCCACAGGCGGTAAGCCAAGCTGGCTACTTGTTCTTGTAGCGCCCGACTATCACTTGAAGGGTTTTTTCGAAATGACATGGCGTCTTCCAGATTACGCCTATACAGCTTAGCTACGAGGACAGGAACGCCCCTCAAGTATAAGTGCCATCGAGGCTTTTCGGTATCTTATTCGCGGGCCGTGGACCAAAATGCCCGCGCTACCTCGCCCCGTTCCTATAAATCGTCCCGCCCTTCATCACAAAGACCACATTCCTTGCCGCCGTGATATCATCCAGCGGATTCCCTTTCACCGCCGCTAAGTCTGCCTGCATCCCTGGTGCGATCGATCCAATTTTGTCACTCATCCCCTGTGACTCCGCCGCCATCGACGTTCCGTAATCAACGCGTCCATGGGCTTATCGCCGCCATCCTTCACGCGATAAATAAACTCCTCGGCGTTACGTCCGTGCGACCCCGCCACCGCATCCGTACCCAGCACGATTTTCACGTGATGCGCGCGGGCGCGTTTGTAGACATCGGCCACCAGCGGCAATCCCTTTTCCATGGCCGCGAAGCCTTCTTCGGTGTAGTTGCCGATGCCCAGGAATTTCGCCTTGTTCTCCAGGTAGTTGTGCAGCACCAGAAAGTTCGGGTCGAAATACGTTCCGTGCGCCACCATCAGGTCGAGCGTCGCATCGTCCAGAAACGTTCCGTGCTCAATCGATGTGCATCCGGCTTCAATCGAGGCACGCGCGCCATCGGACGCATGCGCGTGCACGGCAGAGCGCAGCCCCACGGCCTTCGCCTCGCCGCAGGCGGCTTCAATCTGCTCCTTCGTCATCGTCATCTTGCCGCCATCGCGGATGCTGGCCGTCGCGAACAGCTTGATCACGTCCGCGCCCTGCTGCTTGAGTTGGCGCACCCGCTCGCGAATCTGTTCCGGCGTGCCGCTGGTTTCGGTGATCGGTTGGATGGCGGTCAGAATTCGCGGACCCGGCAGCGCGCCCAGCGCGATCAGGTCGCGCAAAGGGAACGTCGATGGGCTGACCCAGGCTCTGGATAGTGGTGAACCCGCCCATCAGGGTCGCGTAGGCGTTCGCCTCGGTGCGTAGCGCGCCTTCCTGCGGCGTGGTTTTGCTGTTGCGCCCGCCTGGATCGTAGCGGCCGTCCTTATCGAAATACCAGCCGGGATGCGCGTGGGTATCGATCCAGCCGGGCGTCACGGTCAGCCCGCTCAGGTCGATATCGGGCTTGTGCGAGGCGGCGTCGATGCGCGCGATCTTGCCGTTTTCGACCACGATCTCCTGGTTGCGAAGCACCTGGCCCTTGCCATCGATGATGGTGGTGGTCTTGATAGTGACGGATTGGGCGCCGGCCAGAGTGGCCATATTGGCCAGTATCCAGAGGAAGAGAAAACTCAAACCATTCTTCAGCACAGTGGATATAGCTTACTCCAAAACGACGGGCAAATCCTCGGTCGAAGTTTTTTTAAGGCCTTTCAAATTTCTTCTTGCATTCCAAAACAAACTTGTGTATTCTGACATCCAATTCAATCTATTTGAATGAGTGAGGTAACACGGGAGTACACGTGTCTGTTTCGACGCTCGCTTGGCTGGCTCGATCGGAACTGATTTTGATAACTGGCGGCCTGGCGGCAACAATCGCCGTGCAGTTGCTTACCGGCCGGATCAACATGCGCTATCTCTTGTATGGCAGGCGGCGGGATGGGACGCAGTATTTCAGTCCTGAGCGCGTGCAGCTGCTGGTCGCCACGATCGCAATTGCCTTGCAGTACGTCCTTAACGCAGCGCACGCGGACGCTGGGAAGATGCCGTCGCTCCCGAGCGGCTCCCTGGAACTCTTAGGTCTAAGTAACGCTGTTTACCTCGGTGGGAAAGGCTGGATGTCTCTGCTAAAAAGAGACTAACGGATAGGAGACGGTACATGGACATTTTAACGGTACTTGCCGGATCGGTTGTCGTTGGCGTAATCGGTCTGATCGGGTTTACGATCGTACTTTGGATTTGGCAAGGGAAAATCAACTTGTCTAAGGTGATTTCAGAGTCGAATGGAGATGCGAGCTTATCGCGCCTCCAGTTTTTGATCTTCACGTTGGTGATCTCTCTGAGCCTTTTCCTGATTGTCGCTGGCAGCAAGCCACTCGCGTTCCCTTCGATACCGGCGGAGATCCTGACCCTGCTCGGAATCAGCGGCAGTTCGTATCTGGTCAGTAAAGGGATTCAGTTCAGCAGTCCCGCCGGTGTGGCGCGTCCGGCATTGCTGGCCACGCCTTCGGCAGTGACACAGGCAATGCCCGGGGCGGCGATACCCCAGTTCACAGTGAGCCCAGCCAACGCGCCGGCCGGTACCGTACTGCCGGCGGTAACCTGGTCGCTCGATGCTCCGGCCCTTGGGACCATTACCGTCAATCCGCCAAACCAGGCAGTGTATACGCCGCCTTTACTGCCGCCGGCCCCGGCGACCCTGACAGGCGCCAAGGTCACCATCCGCGCTCAAGCCCAGGGCTTTGAGGACGCCCTCATAGTCGTGACGCTCGCTTAAGCCTACGGAGCCGCCATGAAACGCAGCCAAGCACTAGCTTTATTGCCGCTTGCTCTAGCCGGGGTAAACCAAGTTGCGCGATCTCCGTTGCTTGCGCCGGGCGCACTTACGGCTCGATCGGGAGTGGCCAGAACGAGCTTGCGCGCGGCTCCTGCTCCTAAGGAATTTAGCGTCGCGCTGAGCAATCTGACCGATTGGGCGAAGGCGGTGGTGGTTACCTTGGACGGCGTTCACATTGAAGGGCATTCCGCGGTCCACACGCTCGTCAACGATTGCGAGATGC
The DNA here is from genome assembly GCA_003135055.1 of Bryobacterales bacterium. GTDB lineage: Bacteria > Acidobacteriota > Terriglobia > Bryobacterales > Bryobacteraceae > PALSA-243. The sequence goes on from PLDF01000493.1 coordinate 8,249, forward strand.
ATCTCGGCGCGCACGCATCTTCATTCCAAGGAGTTCCCGACGGCTTGGTGCTTGAGCCGATGAATGCATGCGTCGACCCATTTCCCGGCTCGTCCGCGCAGAGCGACGCCGATTGGACCAAGTTCGGCGACAGAATGGTGGGCAGCACGGTCACCGCGTCGGGAGTGCCGCGTATTTGGCCGGAGCACCTCGATGGCGGCACGGCTTCAAACCCCGATCATGCCGTCGAGCTCCATCCCCTAGCGACGATCGCGGCGCCTAGCGGCGAGAATCGCGATTTTTCCAAGAATATTCTGGCCGGCGACTACCGCGGAGGAGTCGGCGAGGCGACCGCGCTCAAGATTGTCCAACAACTCTCGGTCACCGTGGCGAGGAATGGCGCTTCGGCGAGCATCAGCTTCCAAGCGGGTACTATAGGAAACTTTACCGTTCTGGATATTATCGTGAATAGGACTTCCATCGCATCCGACGGCGCAGGCAGCTTCCGCATGGACGGGAGCGTGGTGATTGACAGCTCCACTACTGTTCCGGTTCACATCGTGACGGCAAAGGGAAGTCCGGTAAACGATGAGATCCAGCAGGAAGTGTCGGGAGGCCATGGCACGACGTTTGAGATGGACGCGGCGCTGGTCCTGTTCAGCTTGAGTCCGCAAGCGCTTCTCGACGCCGCCAACTCCAGCCATGGCGCTCCCGTCGCCGTCGTGACTCCCTTGCAGTTGATCTTGTATGGTCCCACTGACGAGAAGGATGGTCAATAAGACGGCATAGCTCACGCCACGCCGCCGGCCAGCATCGAAACTGGAAACTCCGCCAGCAACTCCGCCACTCGCCAGGGCGCATTGGTCGACCCATTAGCCAACCCATTAGCCGACCCATTAGCCGACCCAGGGATCAATCCCGTCAGAACATCGCGCCACTCCGCGGGCGCTCCCTGCGGAAACTCTACGCGCGTACCCGCCCAATCCGACACCTGGGACATCCACCGCGGCGCCACAACCAGCGCCCAACGATCGCCCAGCCGGCGCGCAAACGCGCAGACATTCGCGGCGAATTCGCCCGAAGCCCGCAGCGGCAAGTATTCGCCGCGCGCGAATAACTCGCGGTTGGCCTTGCGGAATTCCAGCGCCTTGTAAGTGACGAATAGCTTCATCTCATCCTGCTGCGGATTGGCCGCCAGCTCGCGGATCAACGAGATCCGGTCCTCCAAGTCGCGACGGTGCAGCTTTTCGAGCAGCGCCATGCGCCGCTTATAGTCCACCGGCCGCCGGTTATCGGGATCCACCAGACTGAACTGCCACAATTCGGCGCCTTGATAGAAATCCGGCACCCCCGGCGACGCGATCTTGATCGCCAACTGGCTTAGCCCATTGACGGCTCCGTAGCGCGCGATGGTCCGTTGAAATTCCACGAAATCGGCGCGGAACGGCGAATCGCCGGCTAGAATGCGGTCCACGAATTGCTTTACCGCGGCCTCGTACTCTTCATGCGGCGCGATCCAGTTGCTGTTCTGCTTGGCCTCGCGCAGCGCCTTCACCAGAAACTCCTTCACGCGCTCGGGAAGGGCCTGCTCTTCGGGGGCGCTTGCCGGCCACGCGCCCAGCAGGGTCTGATAAATCAGAACCTCCTCGCTGGCGCCCGGCGCCGTCACGCCATCCACCGGCAGTTTATGCTGCGCGTTCCAGCCCATCCACAGGTCGAGGCGCCGCTCCCATTCGCCGGGCATTTCGGTGAGCACATTCAGGCGGGCGCGCAGATCCTCGCCACGCTTGGTATCGTGAGTGGCGGTCGCGTTCATCGTATCCGGCCACTCCTCCAGGCGCCGCCGATTGAACTCGTGGAATTCGTCGAGCGTCATCGGGGGCTTTTCGCGAAGCGGGTCGCCACCCACTTCGTTGAGCGAAAGCAAGGCGTTGCTGCGATACGCCGCGGTATCTTCGACGCCCTTCGCCATCGCGGGTCCGGAGAACTGCTGCCAGCGCATCACGAAGTCCAGCCAGTTGCCGTGGCGGTCGGCGAGATATTCGGGCGGTTCGAGCAATAGCACCGCCCGTAGAAATTCGAAGGCGGCATCGCTCACCTTTTCGGGCGACGTGCGCCGCCGGGCCAGCTCGATGGTCCTCTGAATGTAGCCGCGGTCGCTCTCCGCGATGCGGTCGTTACGTATATACGTGCGGTATACCGGCAGGCAAGCCGTCACCTCCACGAACGCGTCCGAAAGCTCCGACACCGGGATATCGCGCGCCTGGCGATGATGCGCCGCCAGCGCGCACAGACGGTTTACCAGCGCTTTCACGTCGCCGGCGAAGAGCCGCTGCATCACCAGCTTGTTGCACTGGTAGCAGACTTCGGCGAAGGGCATGGCGTCGCCGGTCCGTTGATTGTAGATTTCCTGCAGCCGCGCCAGGCCCGCCGGCTCGATGAATACGCCGTTCAGCGCGTTGAGAAAATCGTAACCGGTGGTCCCGCTCACCGGCCATTCGCGCGGCAGCGGCTCATCGCGCCCCAGAATCTTCTCCACCACAATATAGAAGGGCTCGGCGCCGCCCGCGGCGCTCTGCAGCCGCTTGAGGAAGCAGCCCGGGTCCCACAGGCCGTCGATATGGTCGACGCGCAGGCCCGTCACCTTGCCGCTGCGCACCAATTCCAGCGTCTTGCGGTTACGGTTGTCGAACACTTCGGGAGCTTCGATGCGCAGCGCCACCAGCTCGTTGATATCGAAGAATCGCCGGTAGTTGATCTCCTCGTAGCCGATCTTCCAGTACGCCAGGCGGTAGGCCTGCTGCGCCAGCAGCCGGTCCAGATCGTCCGTGGAATCCGCGAAGAATAGCAGCGCTTCGTCCACTGCGTGTTTGACCTCCGGCTCGGTTTGATAGGCGTGCCATAACGCTTCCTTCAGCCGGTCTTTCTCGCGGCGCCGCTCCGAAACACGGTCCGGGGATTCGTCGTCGCGATCGGGCAGCCGCGCCAGATTCCGCATGATGGCGCCGATGCCATCTACATCATGACAGCGGCTGAGCACCGTCGCATACGATTTAGGGTCGAGCGGAAGCCGCCTATCGAAATAGCGCACATACATGCCGGTATCTTCGAACTTCAGCGTGAATTGCCGGGCCGCCAGCACGTTGCCATAGAGATCTCCCAACACCGGCAGCAGCACCCGGTTCTCCTGCAGGAAGGCCGCCTTCGCCGCGGGCGGATGCCAATCGATATCGAAGTACGCCGCGTACTCCGAGGCCTTGCCGTTTTCCAGCACATCCATCCACCACGGGTTCTCATAGCTCGCCGCCATGTGGTTGGGCACAGTGTCCAGCAGCAGCCCCATGCCGTAGTGGCGCAGCTTCTCGGCCATCTCGTCGAAATCCTCTTCGCTTCCCAACTCGGGATTCACGCGCAGAGGATTGGTGATGTCGTAGCCATGCGAGCTGCCGCGGCGCGCTTTGTAGCGCGGCGAAGAGTAGAGGTCCGTGACGCCCAGCTCGCTGAGGTATGGCGCCAGGTCGCGGCCATCTACAAAGCGGAAGCTGGGGTTGAACTGCACGCGGTAAGTGGATCCGGGCGCGGTCATACAGCGGCCTCCAGAAGTTCGTTGAGGGCGTGCGCCGGAATGCGAATGCGCTCCGGCGCGTGCGTCAATTCATAGGCGAGCTTGCGCAACGCCTGGTCGATGAGGAAGATTCGAATCAGCGCGCGAATCTGCTCCGGATTCTGCGGCAGCAGCTCCGATATTCCGGGCGCGGCCAGATACGCCGCCAGAAACTCCGAGCCCGCCGTGCGCGACCAAGCCTTGGCCCATGCCTCCAGCGCGTCCTGCGATTCCGGCCTGGGAATTGCGCCTGGAATAACCCCCGGCGCCTGCCCGAACAATTCCGCGTGCGAGGCGTGATAGAACGAATCGAGCATCCCCGCCACGTCTTCCAGCGGCGAGCGCTTGATGCGGCGCTCGCTTAGCGGGCGGCTTGCATCGCCTTCGAAATCGATGGCCACAAAGTCCTTGCCGGTATAGAGCACCTGCGCCAGGTGATAGTCGCCGTGAATGCGGATGCGCGCCGCGGTGAACCGGTTGTCGCGCAAATAACGATAACAGTCGTGAATGGCGCCCTGGCGGCCGAGCGCGGCTTGCGCGTCGGCACGCGCTGCATCCGGCAGCCGGTCCGGCTTGTGTGGTTCAAGGTGCAGGCGCAACTGCTCCATGGTGCGGCCCATCCGTGCCAGCAATCCGTGATACAGCCCGTGCCGGTAGAAATCGGTATAGGGCTCGGGCGCAAACCTTGGGTCGTCGCGGCGCGCGGCCAGCGCCAGATGCATCTCCGCGGTGCGTACCGCCAGCAGGCGCACGAATTCCAGGTAACTCGTCATCAGCTCGCGCGTCAAATCGTCCGGCGTCTCTTGCGGCGTCTGTTGCGTGGTTTGTTCCGGACGCCCCGCCGCGCTGCGCGCCAGAGCGTGCTCGAAGAATAATCCCAGGTGGTGCAGCGTGTATTGATATGCTTCCGAGCCCTGCCGCACAAAGCCGTGCAGCAGCGCCATCACCATGCAACTGCCGTCCGCGGTGCGGTATTCAATGGTTCCAGCCAGCGGCGCAGCATGGGGGAATTTCTCTTCGGTGAGCATGGCGCCGATCTCCTGCTCGGGGCTCGGTCCCTCCTCGATTTTGCGCAGCGCCTTGAGCGCGAAGCGGTCGCCAAAGAAGACCGTGGTGTTGTCCTGATCGGCTTTGGATAGCGACGGTTCGAGCGCCGGCCGGTCCTCGCCCCACAATGCGCGGAACGCCCGCGTGTGCGATGCGACCAGCTCGCCACGCTCGCCCGCGAACCGTTTGCGGCGCACGATCGCTCCCAGCAATTCGTCGCAATACTCGCGGCTTTCGAGGCCGCTATGCAGCAATCCCACCGACCCATCCGGCGCTTGCAGTTGCGCCAGCACGCGCTGCAGATCGGGGCTGTCGTTATGCAGGGCGCCATGGACAGCGCCATGCGCGACGGCGTGAGTGATATCCCCCGCGATATCACGCGCGACGGCGAGCGGCAGCGTGTACAACTCCGGCTCGCCGTCGCTATATTCCACGCGAATCAGCAGCAGGCATCCGCCGGATTTCGGCAGCCGGACGATGTCGAATATCTCCGTCAGCCGGATGGCGCGGTTCTTGCCGCGGAACCATCTGCGCGCGCGCAGAAACGCCGGCATCATCCGATTCAGCGTCTCGCGCACGCGCCCCGAGAACACGTTTTCCCACGATTCGATGGCGATCGACGGCGTCGGCCCGGTGGTGACTCGCAGCGTCTCTTGCGTAGCTTCTTTGGGATGCAACGCGAACCAGTAGAATGCGTGCGGACCCAGCGAGAGGAAGTAAGGCTTGTCGGTAATCGCCGGGAACTCCGTCTTGCCGAACAGCTCCTGCGGGATCATTCCCTGAAACTTCGCCAGCGCCATTTCACAGCACTGCGCAAAGCGCGAGAGGTTCGCCACCACCAGCACGTTCTCGCCCTCATAGCTGCGCACAAATGCCAGAATGCGGCGGTTCTCGGGATACAGAAACTCGATGGATCCGCGGCCCAAGGCGCGCAACTGCTTGCGCTGGGCGAGGACGCGTTTCATCCACCACAGCAGCGAGTGCGGATTGTTCTGCTGCGCCTCCACATTGAGGGCTTCGTAGTGGTATTCCGGGTCGATGATGGCGGGCAGGTAAAGACGCTGCGGATTGGCGCGCGAAAAGCCGGCGTTGCGGTCGCCCGACCACTGCATGGGCGTCCGCACGCCGTTGCGGTCGCCCAGATAGAAGTTGTCGCCCATGCCGATTTCGTCGCCATAGTAAATCACCGGCGTGCCGGGCAGTGAAAACAGCAGCGCGTTCATCAGCTCAATGCAGCGGCGGTCGTTTTCGAGCAAGGGCGCCAGGCGGCGGCGGATTCCCAGATTGATCCGCATATTCCGGTCCTGCGCGTAGACGCGGTACATGTAATCGCGCTCTTCGTCGGTGACCATTTCGAGCGTCAGCTCGTCGTGATTGCGCAGGAACAGCGCCCACTGGCACGAATCCGGAATCGGCGGCGTGAGCTGCAGAATCTCCGTCACCGGATAGCGGTCTTCCATGCGCGTCGACATGAAGAGCCGCGGCATCAGCGGGAAGTGGAATGCCATGTGACACTCGTCGCCCGCGCCGAAATACGCAATCGCGTCTTCCGGCCACTGGTTGGCTTCCGCCAGCAGCATTTTGCCGGTGTGGCGCGAATCCACGTGCGCGCGGAGCTCCTTCAGGAACCCGTGCGTTTCCGGCAGATTCTCGCAGTTGGTGCCCTCGCGCTCGTAAAGGTACGGCACGGCGTCCAGGCGCAGCCCGTCAACGCCCATGGTCAGCCAGAAATCCACCGCGTTGAGCATGGCGGTGTGGACCTCCGGATTGTCGAAGTTCAAATCCGGCTGGTGCGCGTAGAAGCGGTGCCAATAGTATGCCTTCGCCACCGGGTCCCAGGTCCAGTTCGACGTTTCGAAATCTTTGAAGATGATCCGGGCTTCGGTGTAGCGGTCGGGCGAATCGCTCCACACGTAGTAATTGCGCCAGCGCGAACCGGGCGCGGCGCGGCGCGAGCGCTGGAACCAGACGTGCTGATCGGACGTATGGTTTAAGACCAGTTCGCTGATCACGCGCAGGCCGCGGTTGTGGGCCTCGCGCAGAAACGTCTGGAAATCGCGCAGGGTTCCGTAGGAGGGGTGCACGTTCGAGTAGTCGGAAATGTCGTAGCCATCGTCGCGCCACGGGGAAGGGCAGAACGGCAGCACCCAGATGGCGGTCACGCCGAGGTCTTGCAGATAGTCGAGCTTCAGCGTCAGGCCGGCGAAATCGCCCATGCCGTCGCCATTCTGGTCGAAGAAGGCGCGCACGTGAACCTCATAAACAATTGCATCCTTGTACCAAAGGGGATCTGGCGATGGAGCGGTGGAATTCGGCATCGGCGGCGCCGTCGTCACGGCGCAAGGTCTCGGTGCAAGCGTCGTACCAAATCGCGGCCCGTCGTGGTGTATAGTGTGATTCGGCGCGTATAGTGCGATTCGGCACAGACGAAGCGGAGAGGCTGAACGATGCGGGTCTACGTAGCTTTGGTTGGATGCACTTGCCTGCTGGGTCTGACAGCGGCCTGCAGCGGCGGCTTCGGAGTGATGGTTCTTGGCGGAGCCCCCGATACGCGGCAAGCCGATGTGCAGGCGGTAAAAGACCTGGAAGCCGCGTGGCTGAACGACGCGGCCCTCAAAGATCCCGCCAGGTTTGCGAGTTATTACGCCGAAGATGCGCTGGCGTTGTCGCCGAATGCGCCGCTGGTCGCCGGAAAGAATAAGATTCAAGCCGGTTTGACAAGCCTGATGGCGGACCCCAACTTCGCGCTTACCTTCCATTCCACGCGCGTAGAAGCTTCGCAGGGCGGCGACATGGTTTACGCCATTGGCGCATATTCAAGGACCGTTTCGGACCCGAAAAGCAGGCAGCCGGTCACCGACAGAGGCAATTACCTGACCGTCTGGAAGAAGCAGGCCGACGGGAATTGGAAAGTGGTGACGGACATGGACAATTCCGAATTGCCCGCCGCCGGCGCCGCGCACTGAATTCGAAACTCGCCGCCGTTCCGCGCCGATTGCCGAAACAGAGCCGCGACCGTTCGGGGAGCGACCGCCGGGAGTCAAGCTATCTGTTGTATAGTATGATTCGGTACAAGAGCGGGTTCTGAGATAGAACGATGAGACGTTACGGAAGTTCGATCGGGTGCGCCTGTCTGTTGGGCCTGACGGCCGCCTGCACTCCCGTGGCTCCCGATACGCGGCAAGCCGATATCCAAGCGGTGAAAGCCGTCGAAATCGCGTGGGCGAAGGACGCCGCCCTCAAAGACCCCGCCAAGTTCGCCAGCTACTACTCCGCCGTGGACGCGGTGGGGCTTTTCCCCAATTCTCCGCCCGTTACTGGCAGAGACGATCTCCAAGGGGCGTGGACCATCATGATGGCCGACCCCAATTTTGCGCTCAGCTTCCAAGGTACGCAGGCGGACGCTTCGAAAGGTGGCGGCCTGGTCTACACCGTGGGCACGTATTCCTTGACCATGTCGGACCCAAAAAACAAGCAGCCGGTCACCGATAAGGGCAAGTATATGACCGTCTACAAGAAGCAGGCGGACGGCACATGGAAAGCCGTAGCGGATAGTATTAACTCCGACCTGCCCGCTCCGGGCGTGTCGCATTGAGGGCTATTTCAAACCAATGATGCGCTGGCGTCCGATAACCCACCGGTCCCGCACGCGGCTTGAGGACCGAAACCAGCCGCCGGCGCCGCAAGTTGTTTCCCAGGTTGTTTCCCACGTTGTTTCCCACGTGGACATCGCCCGGATTGCGTATTCCTATTGGGAAGCGCGTGGGCGCCAAGGCGGGTCGGCCGCTGAAGATTGGTTCCGCGCCGAAAGGGAGCTGCAGCCTACTGCCGCTGGCGGAGCCCGGTCCATCGAAGCAAACAGGTCAGCGCCAGGAGCATCGCCACGGAGTAATGAGTAATCGCCATAGATGTCATAAGCCTATTTCACCTCAAACGCCGTGCGGTTTCGAGTGCCCTCTGTACTAGCCAGGTACCGCATGGCAGCGTCGTACCCCGATTAGGACATTTCCTGGGTAGCGTATTGCACTTGTCGCAAATAGGTGCGCAGCCCGCAGTGGATGCGAAGTACCGCGGCTTCCTTTAGGTGAACATTATTCAACAGGTGTCCCAGGCATGCGACGACCGAGCACATAGTGAGGGCGAACATTTGGTAGTTCATAAGCTGCTTGTTCTATTTCACTCTAAACCGGGTGTTTTTTCGAGTGCTGCAAGTACCAGCGGAGTACGGTAATGGCGGTGCTAGGGCCAGGTTCCGAGCGGTTTTGTGCATTTGCGGAAAACCACTCCCTTACTTTACGGTCGTGGCTCCGATCAGAGCCGGTCCCAGAGGGCGCGCGTCAGCAAGCGGTTTCACGATAGCGCCGAACCTGGCGGTCGCGGTCCTTGAGCCACATTCCGCGCGGCGCTTACGGCGTGACCATTGCCGCTGGCAGCGGTTCCACGATCTTCTTTCCATGGAAAAGCAATCCCTTGCGGCATCGGCGGCTGGCAGACCTCAAAGTCAGATACAGCAGAACGCCAAGTGGGGCGCAGACGCAAAACCATCCTGCGATGGCATGTACCGCCAGCGTCCGAATGCCATCGAGGAATCGCCATGCTTCGGAGTGAACCGCAGCGGGGGCCCGTGGATGCGCCACACCGGCAGCGGGCAGCAGCAGATCTCCCAGCCGGAGGAACGGGATCGACAGCGCTAGCTGCAAAGGCGTGGTCAGAGCGTTGACCAACTGCATGGCTGGCAGATTGAGCCGCAGAACAATAGCGGCCGCCGCACACAACAGCGTGGGGCAGCCATACACCGGAAAAACGCCGAGCACCAGCGCCAAACCAACGCTCAGAGCCATTGTATCGGCGGTGACTCCGTCGGGCGACAGATGGAATACTCGTCCCAGCGTGATGCTCTTGCAGAAGCCGCGCGCCAGCCGGGTCCATCTCAAAGTAGCGCGCGGCGAAAGGCAAGGATGCCTGTCGTACTGAGGCCGGGTCCATCTCACGGCAGTATTTCGCCCTGGTTCATCAGCAGAAGGCGGATGGCCGAACGCAACTTGGTGGTAGCGAAAAGCTCAACCATGCCAGTGGCGCCGGTCACCATCCAAGGGACGCGGTCCTTCCAAATCATGGACAGCGGCCGCGCCGTTCCATCCTCGCCGCGATAATAGACGCGGTCGGTCCACTGTGTTCGCCCCGGGTACTCGGGATAGCGCCGCAGAATGTCCCAACTGGTTTGCAGAATCCGTAGCGCCATCGGCTCGCGATACTGCGGCATGAACGCGACGGTGCTGTGCCCTTCCCGAATTTCCGCGGCGAACTCCGCGAACGTCCCGGCATTGCTCAGATTGATGCAAGCGGAAGGCTCGCAAGCATGCCGGTCGCCCCCGGAGACGATAGGCCGGCTATGGGTTCGCGCCAGCGCAATGGTTTCGGCGTTCTCTTTCCAGGCGCGCGTGCCGTTGAGCTCGAATGCATGAATCCAATCGATGCACTCTCGAAACAGGCGCTCCAGCGCGCGGGGATGGGCGGCTTTCTCGACGCCCTCTTCCAGCCAGAACGGATGATTCAGCACCACCAGGACTTCGGGAATCGCCGACAACGCGCGCAGCATATCCGGCAAACACGCCGCACTGGGCGCGGACGTGTAAGCGGCCATGGCCGCCATCCAGCTGCGATCGCCGGCCGCCGGCAGATTGTGAATTCCGAAGTGCAGGATGGAGTTTTCGTAAGGCGCCGTCCACTCGACGGAAACCGGTACTTCGCTCCGGCTCGAAGTCACCTGGAGCGACAGACCGGCCTCGATGCTGTCATGATCCGTGAGCGACACCAGCGGAGCCAACGCCAGGTTCCCGATCTGCGTTCGTTCCAGGCGGAGTGCGGACGATGGAGTCAGCGGCGGCGTCCAGTAAGCCCGCGAAAAATCGATAGCGGCTTGCGCGTCCCTCCCAGGCTGCTGATAACGGCGAACCATTTGGGAAACGCCCGGGACATGGTGAAGGTAGCGCGGAAGAAAATCCAGGCACTCCTGCGAGTGCAGAGTATGGCCGTGGAGACAAACGCCCGTGCGAAAGTTCCGCATCACCGATGCATCCTGCCAAAGGAAGCGTATCTTGCCGTCTTTCATAACTCCCCCCTCACCAACCAGCTTGGTATGAGGGCTGTTACAGTTTCTTTCCAATTGAAAAAACATTCAGCCAAGAAAATGTTTGGCTTATCGGAAAACCGCCGGAATTTGAGCATCTTCATAAAAAGCCTGAACGGAAAGCCGGATATGGGAATACTAAGATGTGCGTTCGATTCGAAAGAACTTCAAGCGGCGGCGGTTGACGGTGTGCGCCGCGGAAGCGCTCATGTGCGCCATCGCACTGAGCGCCCAGACTCCCACCGGCGAGATCCGTCTGGCGGTCCAAGACCCATCCGGCGCCGCGATGGACGCTTCCGGAAAGCTGGAGAGCATCCCGGCCTTAGTCAGCCGGCCTTTTCAGACCGATGCGCAGGGCACATATACCTTTGCCGGCTTGCCTTACGGCCATTATCGGTTGGTAGTTTCCAGGACCGGATTCACCACTCAGTCCGTGCCGATCGAGGTACCGTCAGCGACGCCTGTCGCGCGCACCGTAGTCATGCCGCTGAGCGCCGCGGATACCAGGATTGAGGTGGTGGCGACGACCCCGCTCTCCGGTATCGATCTGCCACTCGACGCGGTGCCCGCCCCGGTTCAGACAGCCACCCAATTGGAGATCGCGAGAAGCGGCGCGCTCGACCTCGCGGATTTCATGAACCGCCAGTTCAACGGCGTCTACCTCAACGAAATGCAGGGAAACCCGTTCCAGCCCGATCTTAACTACCGCGGCTACACCGCTTCGCCGCTGCTCGGCACGCCCCAGGGCGTCTCCGTCTACATGGACGGCGTGCGGCAAAACCAGCCATTTGGAGATGTGGTGAGTTGGGACCTGATTCCGCGCAACGCCATCTCCGAAGTTACGCTGATGCCGGGGTCGAATCCGGTCTTCGGGCTGAACACGCTGGGCGGCGCGCTCTCGATCCGGACCAAGGACGGCGCCGCCAACCCCGGGTTGAGCGCGCAATTGACGTACGGCAGCAGCGGGCGAAAGGCGATCGAGGCCGAAGATGGCGGCGGCAAAGCCACCGGCTTCAACTGGTTCCTCAGCGCCAATGCGTTCCACGAATCCGGGTGGCGCTTCGACTCGCCTTCGGACGTTCGTCAAGGCTTTGGCCGCTTCGGCTGGAGGACCGCAAATACGGACATCGCGCTTACCGCAAACTACGCTTACAACACGCTCACGGGCAACGGCCTGCAGGATTACCGCCTGCTCGCCAACAACTATTCGAGCGTCTACACCATCCCCGACACCATCGCCAACCGCTCTCCATCTTTCAATCTCATCGCGCGGCACACCTTCAGCGGCACACTGACGTTTTCGGGCAACGCTTGGTTCCGGAACATTCGTACCGAGGGCATCAATGCCAACGCCAACACCGATTCGTTCGATCAGCCGGTCTACCAGCCCAGCGCGAGTGACATTGCCGCGCTCACCGCCGCCGGTTATACCGGATTCCCAACCAGCGGCGCCAACGCCGCGAACACGCCATTTCCGAAATGGCGCTGCATCGCGCAGGCTCTCGATCACAACGATCCGGACGAAGAGTGCGATGCCGTAATCGTCTATTCGAAAGAGGCGCAGAACGACTACGGGTCTTCCGGACAGATGACTTGGCTCACCTCATCCGGCGCTTTTCATAACCAGTTCACGGCGGGCGCGGCCTTGGATCGCGGGTCCGTGGTCTTCACCCAGAACACGCAATACGGCTATCTCAATCCTGATGCGACCGTCACCGGCGTTCCGGCGTGGCAGGATGGCGCGACCAGCGACAATGGTTCGCCAGTCGATAGCCGAGTCATACTCCATGGCCTCACTCCTAACTGGAGCCTCTTCGCGACGGACACGCTTTCCATCGGTAAATCGTGGAATGTGACGCTCTCCGGGCGCTATAACCGGAATACCATCGATAACAGCGACCGCATCAACCCCGGCGGCGGCCCCGGCTCGCTCGACGGGAATTATGTATACGGCCGCTTGAACCCGTCACTGGGCGTCACTTACAACCTGGCGCCAAGCCTGAATGCGTATGCGAGTTACTCGCAGGGCAGCCGCGCACCCACATCCATCGAGCTGGGCTGCGCCGACCCCAATAACCCTTGCAGTCTGCCCAACGCATTGGCCAGCGACCCGCCGCTTCAACAGGTGGTTACCAACACCTGGGAAACGGGGCTGCGAGGAAAGCCGGAGCGCCACGTAAATTGGAACGCCGGCGCGTATCGGGCGGAAAACCGTAACGACATTCTCTTCGTCGCGGCCCCGCAGACCGGCACTGGTTATTTCAAGAATTTCGCCAAGACTCGCCGGGAGGGGTTCGACGCGGATGTCAACAGTCATATAGGGCGAGTCACTATGGGCGTCGATTACACGTTTATCGAGGCGACCTATCAAAGTACGGAGACAGTGGACGGCACGGCCAACAACACCAGCAACACCGCGCTGGCGGGAATGCCCGGACTCGACGGCGTCATCACCATCCACGCCGGCAATCGGATCCCGCTGATTCCCAAGCAGTCCGGGAAGGCTTTCGCAAGCGTGCAGGCGACATCGAAACTGGTAGCGGATCTGAATCTGGTCGCCGACTCGAGTTCTTACGCGCGCGGCAATGAGAACAACGCGTACAAAGCCGATGGCACGTACTATCTGGGACCCGGAGTGTCACCCGGCTACGCAGTCGTCAATTTTCGCGCGCACTACGATCTGAGCCGGCGATTCCAGATCCTCTGCCAGATCGACAACCTGTTCGACCGGCACTACTACACGGCCGCCCAGCTTGCGAACACCGGATTCACCAGCCAGGGCACGTTCATTGCCCGCCCCTTCCCGGCTTACCCCACTGGGGATTATCCCATCCGGAGCGCGACCTTCTTTGCGCCGGGCGCGCCAAGAAGAGCTTGGGTGGAGCTGAGGTTCAAGCTGTGACTGCGAGGTCCGACGATACGGCGAAACCGCCCGGCTTCGATCGGAGCCGCGACTCAGAAGCCGTGAAAGAATCGGTTGGGTCGCGGTAGGGATGCCGGTTACCCGGCAATCCCCCGCACAGATCCGTGCGAGCGCTCCTGACGCACACGGTTCTTACCGTGGATGTTTGGACGCAAAGCGCACCTCCGGATACGGATGCTGGACCTCGACTTCCGGGATAAAGTGTCCGAGTTTCTCCCGAAAGCGCTCCCATCTCCAGCGGCTTCGTTGACTCCGCCGGCGAAGTTGCTTCCCACGCCGTTCAGCGGCATAGCGCCCGAATCGGGGTCCCCGCTGGCTTCGGGGGCAGACGCGTCTATGGATAGGCTTTTCGAGCAAGCGTGCAGGTGCTGCGGGAATTAGCGTACCGACGCCGACTTGTGGGGAGTGATCGGCCTGAACCGGTGTACTTCCGGATGGCCGACGGCCCGGAAGCATTATAGGTCGAGGAGCAGGGAGCCGTGGCCAGATTGCGACGTTCCTCCAGCGGTCCAATTTAATATTACTCCTTGCAGCTTTGTGCAGTATCCGCACGTAATCGACAGGTTCCTCGAATCTGCCCATCTGACCGTAATGTGCGCGCCATAGTCGAGACCGCCAAACACGTCCTCCCGAAAAGGATTGAGCCTGTCGCGGAGTCTAACGCTCAAATACGCCGTGTCCGTCGCTCCAGCTGCCCCGGACGCATTAACCTCAGCGATGACTGCTCCATCCGGGCTCGCCGTTCGCTGCAATGTGACGCCGCCGAAGATTCGTAAACAGCAGGCGTACACGAAGATAGTCGTGATAATCGCCATTACCACAAGTGCGCATCGGCAAATCAACCGCTCCATTGGCGACATGCCTTCCGCACCCTGCGGGCTTGGAGCCATCGGCGGAGGCTTGGAACAATCGATTTGGGCGTCCTGTGGCAACTTCGGAGATTGTGTTTGGTCCGGGATGCCTTCGTTTTCAGGCTGACAAGACTTATGCCATCTATACATCCGATTAGCGTGATAACCGGGATTTCCATTCTTACTTCGTGAGTGGTCGAATGCAAGGCCGGAGCGCAGATTCTTTATCCGGACCATCAGACTCCGGCAGCCACCACGTTGGCCGGGGCCGCCTTCAGTTCGCTACGCTCCGCGAACCGCTGCCGGAACCGTAAATGCCTGATTCGTGTCAGTTCCACCAGCGGCCGCCATACCGTATGCACCAGGTCGTGCTTGATCAGCAGATGCCAGAAACGGTTGGATCGCTTGTAAAGGTATGACATCGCCAGGTAGGGAGCCACAGCCCGCCAATCCTCCGGCCGCCGGCGCCAGATCGACCGGTGCGAGAACAGCCGCTGATACATCCATCCGTAGCCCTGCTCCAATTCTTCCGGCGACATGTGCTTGGGCTGGAACACGGCATGCGCCGTGTCATAGAGACTCCAATCCCGGTGCAGCAACCTCCCTTGCGCCTCCATTTGCCTGAAGAGCGGTGTTGCCGGATAGGGCGTCAGTATGTGAAACGTGGAGCACTCCAGCCGGTTCTCCTCCACCCACGCGGCGGTGCGCGCGAAAACGTCTTTTCGATCGTGATCGAAGCCCAGCACGAACGAGCCATTCACCTGGATGCCGCACTCGTGCAGCATGCGCACGCGGCGCGCATAGTCGCCGGTCTTCGGCGTTTTCTTGTGCGCATCGGCAAGGTTCTCGTCCGTCAGCGACTCGAACCCCACGAATACTCCCGTGCATCCGGCGAGCGCCATGTCGCGTATCAAGCCCGGGTCGTCGGTAACGTCGATGGTAACCGCCGCGCTCCAGATCTTTTGCAGCGGCCGCAACGCGGCGCAC
The DNA here is from genome assembly GCA_003135055.1 of Bryobacterales bacterium. GTDB lineage: Bacteria > Acidobacteriota > Terriglobia > Bryobacterales > Bryobacteraceae > PALSA-243. The sequence goes on from PLDF01000493.1 coordinate 23,770, forward strand.
AAGGCGCGCAGATAATCGCGGCGCGAGCCTAGATTGTTATCGATGAATACCCCGTACGGCTGGCCGTCCGCCTCGAACTCGGCGGCGATTTGCGCCGGATCGCGCATACGATACGGCATGCGCAGACCTTCGGTGGCGAGATAGCAAAACCCGCACCGGTTATGGCAGCCGCGCGTCGCAATCAGACTGCTGGTGGTCAGAAAACTCTTTCGCGGCAAGATGGACCGCCGGGGCGCGGGGTCATCGCGGTAGTCGTTCTCGTAGGTGGCCGCATAACGCCTCTGCAGCCGGTCCGACTCCACATCGGCGAGGATGCGCGGCCAAAGCTGGACTCCGTCGCCCAACGCCAGCGCGTCGGCGTGCGGCGCGCACTCCTCGGGACACGACAAGACATGCAGCCCGCCCATGATCACCTTGCTGCCGCGGCGCCGGTACCAATCGGCGAGCTCGAATGCGCGTCGCGCAAACGTCAGGTGTACGGTGATCCCAACCAGTTCAGGCATTGGCTGGAACGGCGGCCTGCCGTCGATCAGGTTTTCGTCCCAGTATCGAACTCGCCAGTGTTCCGGCGTGGCCGCGGCGAAGCTGGTGAGGGCGAGAGTCGGAGTGAGCGCGTGTTTGCCGAAGCTCGCGTTCGGGTCTTTCGGATAGAACGGATTGATCAGCAGCGCATAACGCGGCTCCGCGGGATTCGCCGGGGCGGATGGATCGAGCATCGGCGGCCGGCTCATCTCAGGCGGGTTCCAGTGGCGGCGCAGCGGGCGGGAAAAAGGCTCCAGTGCATTCATGCCAAGTACTCTACCATTCAAAGTACTTTCTGTCAAGTGAAGGGACGTGGCGCACGCACTCATGCNNTCCCCGAAACGGTTAAGCGCCCGCGCACCACTCTCGGCTCCGCGCAGAGTGATGCCTCATGATAGAATCCACTCTGCAATGGAACGCGCCAGCAAGCTCATCCGGCACTTGGGACTTCCCGGCGGCGCCATCACCATCGACGAGCTAGCCTGCGCCGCGTGGCCCCAAGCCGTCGGCAAAAGAATCGCATCCCACACTCGCGCCGCGAAGATGGTGCGCGCCAGCCTCATCGTAGAAGTGGAAGACGCCACCTGGCAGCGCCAGCTCTTTTCCCTGAAGCCGTTCATTGTCCGCAATCTGGCCAAGATCGTCGGCCCCGGCATGATCGACGACGCCGAATTCCGCATCGTTCCGCGCCGCCGCAACCCGCAGCGCGCCGTAAAGGCCGTGCCCGCCGGCCTTTTCGCCGATGAGGCCGACGCCATCGAAGACCCCGTGATGCGCGGCATCTACAAAGCCGCACGGACCAAGGCCCTGGGATGAAGATCACCGAAGAGCAAGTCCATTACGTCGCCGCGCTCGCCAATTTGAGCCTCACGGAAGCCGAAGTTTCCAAGCTGCAGCGCGATCTCGATGGCATCCTGGAGCACTTCGACAAGCTCAACGAAATCGACGTCGCCGGCGTCGAACCCATGGCGCAGGTGCTGTACGACACCGAAGAAACCGCGACTTTGCGCGCCGACGTACCGGCCCCTCCACTTGGCAATGAGCTCGCTCTCGCCAACGCGCCGCAGCCCGGCGCTGGATACTTCAAGGTTCCCAAAGTAATCGAACGGTAACGCCGGCGGTCTTGCCGCCGGTGCTTTTCTTCATACGGGCAAAAAAGCCCGCGAGCCGTGCTAACTTCAAATTTGGACCTCCCATCCCTCACCATCGGCAGCATCCGCGAGAGTCTGCTCGCGCGCAGCTTCAGCGCCGCCGAGCTCACGGCCGAAGCCTTGCGTTTCGCCGAAGCGGAAAACCCAAGAACCAACGCCTATCTGCATTTTTCGCAGGGCCGCGCGCTCGCAGCCGCGCAGCGCGTGGATGAGCAAATCGCCCGCGGCGAAGATCCCGGCGCACTCGCGGGCGTGCCCATGGCCATCAAGGACGTGATTGTCACCAAAGGCGTCAAGACCACCTGCGGGTCGAAGCTCTTAGCGAATTACATCCCGCCTTACGACGCCACCGCTGTCATTCGTTTGGAACAAGCCGGCGCTATCCTGATCGGCAAAACCAATTGCGACGAGTTCGCCATGGGGTCGTCCAACGAGAATTCGGCCTTCGGTCCGGTGCGAAATCCGGTGGCGCCCGATCGCGTGCCCGGCGGATCGAGCGGCGGTNNCAACCTACGGGCGCGTTTCGCGGTACGGCCTCACCGCCTTCGCGAGCTCACTCGACCACGTTGCGCCCTTCGCGCGCAATGTGAAGGATGCCGCCACCGTGCTTCGTACCATCGCCGGCCGCGACCCCGCCGATTCCACTTCCGCCTCTGCGCCCGTGCCCGATTACGGCTTCGCGCTCGATGGCAACGTAAAGGGTTTGAAGCTCGGCCTGCCCCGTGAATATCTGAAAGATCTGCCCGCCGAAACCGGCGACCCCATCGCCCGCGGCGTGGACGCGCTGCGGCAACTGGGCTGCGAGATCCGCGATATCAGCCTGCCGTCGACCGATTTCGCCATCGCCTGCTATTACATCATCGCCACCGNNCAAGCGCCGCATCATGCTGGGCACTTATGTGCTGAGCGCGGGCTATTATGACGCATACTATTTAAAGGCGCAGAAGGCGCGCGCCCTCATCGCGCGCGATTTCGCCAATGCGTTCCAGGAGGTAGACGCCGTCATTGCGCCCGTTTCGCCGTTCCCCGCGTTCCGGCTCGGCGAGAAGGTGAACGACCCGCTGGCCATGTACCTTTCCGATATTTACACCATCACCGGAAGCCTCGCGGGAATTCCCGCGATGAGCGTTCCCTGCGGCAAGACCGCCGGTGGTTTGCCGGTGGGCATGCAGATCATGACTCGTCACTTCGACGAAACCACCATGTTCCGGATCGCAGCCGCTTTTGAGAATTCGCAACACCAATAAGAGGAGAAGACTATGCCATTCGCACTTCCGCCGTTGCCCTACGCCCCCGATGCACTCGAGCCGCACATCGATAAGACGACTATGGAAATCCACCACGGCAAGCACCATGCCGCCTATGTGACCAACTTGAATAAGGCGCTCGAATCCGCTCCGGAGCTCGCTAATAAGACCATCGAAGAGCTGCTGGCGCACAATTGCGCCATCGTACCTGAGAGCATCCGCACCGCCGTGCGTAATAATGGCGGCGGTCACATCAACCACTCCATGTTCTGGACGA